>NZ_JANCPQ010000002.1:300000-442920 GCF_024295825.1 Streptococcus sp. CF10-1
GTCATCGACCCTGAGTTGGGGATTGATATTGTCAACCTAGGTTTGATTTATGAAATTCGTTTTGATGGTGAAACAGGTCACACTGAAATTGATATGACCTTGACAACTATGGGCTGCCCACTGGCTGACCTTTTGACAGACCAGATACACGATGCGATGACAGATGTGCCTGAGGTAACTAATACCGAAGTTAAATTGGTCTGGTATCCAGCTTGGACGGTTGAAAAAATGAGCCGATACGCGCGTATCGCCCTAGGAATTAAATAAAGACTAAAAAAATGAGAGAGACGATTGGAAAATAAGGTAATTTTATCCTTTTTCCTTTGGTCTCTTCTTTCTTTTGCTGATTTTCTGGAAATAAAATGGTATAATGAAAGGTATGGAAAACGAAAAATTGCGTATTAATATGCTAAGTTCAAGTGAAAAAGTAGCTGGTCAAGGAGTGTCAGGAGCTTATCGAGAATTGGTTAGTCTCCTTCACCGTGATGCCAAAGACCAGTTGATTGTTACGGAAAATCTTCCTGTTGAGGCAGATGTAACTCACTTTCATACCATTGATTTCCCTTATTATTTATCTACATTTCAAAAGAAGCGATCTGGGAGAAAAATTGGTTATGTGCATTTTTTGCCTGATACGCTTGAGGGGAGTTTGAAGATTCCATTTTTCCTAAAAGGAATTGTCAAACGCTATGTTTTTTCCTTTTATAACCGAATGGAACACTTAGTGGTGGTCAATCCCATGTTTATCGAGGATTTAGTGGCTGCTGGTATTCCGCGTGAAAAAGTAACTTATATTCCAAACTTTGTAAACAAAGAAAAATGGCATCCATTACCAGCTGAACAGGTTGCACAACTCCGGAAGGAAATGGATCTTGCGGAAGATCAGTTTGTCGTAATCGGTGCGGGTCAGGTTCAGAAACGTAAAGGAATTGATGACTTTATCCGTCTTGCTGAGGAATTGCCAGAAATTACCTTTATCTGGGCAGGTGGTTTTTCATTTGGTGGGATGACAGATGGTTATGAACGCTACAAGAAGATAATGGACAATCCACCAAAAAATCTTATTTTCCCTGGAATTGTGTCACCCGAACGGATGCGGGAACTTTACGCTATGGCGGATCTGTTCTTGCTACCAAGTTACAATGAATTATTCCCTATGACCATCTTAGAGGCCGCTAGTTGCGAGGCTCCTATTATGTTAAGAGATTTGGATCTGTATAAGGTTATTCTTGATGGGAATTATCGTGCTACAAGTGATGTTTCCGAGATGAGAGAAGCAATCCTAGAATACAAGAATGACCCTGAAGCCTTAAAGGACTTGAAAGAAAAAGCGCGTGAGATCTCCAAAGAGTATTCTGAGGAGCATTTGTTGGAAATCTGGTTAAAATTTTATCGAGAACAGGCTGCTTTGGGCAAAAAGTGAGGTAATTTATGCGAATTGGTTTATTTACAGATACCTATTTCCCTCAGGTTTCCGGGGTCGCGACTAGTATTCGGACGTTGAAAACTGAGCTTGAAAAGCAGGGGCATGCAGTTTTTATCTTTACAACGACTGATAAAGACGTAAACCGATACGAGGATTGGCAAATTATTCGCATTCCGAGTGTCCCTTTCTTTGCATTTAAGGATCGACGATTTGCCTACCGAGGTTTTACAAAGGCGCTTGAAATTGCCAAACAGTATCAACTCGACATCATTCATACCCAGACAGAATTTTCTCTTGGTTTGTTAGGAATTTGGATTGCGAGAGAATTGAAAATTCCAGTTATTCATACCTACCATACCCAGTATGAAGACTATGTGCATTACATTGCTAAGGGCATGCTAATTCGTCCGAGTATGGTAAAATATTTGGTGCGAGGCTTCCTTCATGATGTAGATGGCGTGATTTGCCCTAGTGAGATTGTTCGTGACCTTTTATCTAAATACAAAGTCAAGGTTGAAAAGCGTGTTATCCCAACTGGAATTGAGCTGGCTAAGTTTGAACGACCTGAGATCAAAGAGGAAAACTTACTAGAGCTTCGCTCGAAGTTAGGTATTCAGGAAGGCGAGAAAATGCTGCTGAGTCTTTCTCGTATCTCCTTTGAGAAGAATATCCAAGCAGTCTTAGCTGCCTTTGCGCAGGTTTTGAAAGAAGAAGACAAGGTGAAGTTGGTTGTTGCTGGAGACGGACCTTATCTGGATAGCCTGAAAGAACAAGCAGGGAAATTAAACATACAAAAACATGTGATTTTTACAGGTATGATTGCTCCAAGTGAGACAGCCTTGTACTATAAAGCAGCTGATTTCTTTATTTCAGCCTCTACGAGTGAAACTCAGGGTTTAACCTATCTAGAAAGTCTAGCCAGTGGAACGCCTGTTATTGCTCATGGCAATCCCTATCTTGAAAATCTGATCAATGATAAAATGTTTGGGACCCTCTACTATGGAGAACGAGAGCTTGCAGGAGCTATCCTTGAAGCTTTGATCGCTACTCCTGATATGTCTGAACAAAAGTTAGCGGATAAGTTGTACGAGATTTCGGCTGAAAATTTTGGGAAACGAGTTCATGAGTTTTACCTTGATGCCATTATCTCAAATAACTTTGAACATGAGTTACATGATGGACAGCCTGTCACTCAGCGCTTTTTAAAAACGATTCTCTATCTACCTCAACAGGCTGTTACAAGCCCAGTAAAAGAATCCAAGCGTATTTTAAGAGCGTCTCGAAAACAATTGTCTAGCATCAGAGATTATTGGAGAGACGAATTCAAATAATAGAATAAGAGGAAGAAAAAATGAAAAAATTAATGAGAAGTGGGAAAGATCAAAAAATTGGTGGAGTATGCGCAGGAGTTGCTCATTATTTTGATATTGATCCCACTATTGTTCGTGTCATTTGGGCTGTTCTTGCATTTTGTTATGGGACAGGAGTCCTTGCTTATATCATTTTATGGTTGATTGCACCAGTTTCGACAGACTATTAAATTAGAATTATATAGAAAAAGGAGAAGTTATGGCTTTTGGAGATAACGGAAAACGTAAAAAAACTTTGTTTGAAAAGGTGACGCTTGTTGTCGTGCTCATCATGTTGTTTGTAACCCTTGCTGGTATCTTTGCAACTGCGCTTGGAGCTTTTAGTAGATTCTAAGCAAGCTACGGGGATAGAAACAATAACTAATGACTGGGTTCTCCCCAGCCTTTTTAAAGTGAGAAGAAAATATGAGTATGTTTTTAGATACAGCCAAGATTAAGGTCAAGGCTGGTAATGGTGGCGACGGCATGGTTGCCTTTCGCCGTGAAAAATATGTCCCTAATGGCGGTCCTTGGGGTGGTGATGGTGGACGTGGAGGTAACGTTGTTTTCGTGGTAGACGAAGGTTTGCGTACCTTGATGGATTTCCGCTATAACCGTCATTTCAAAGCTGATTCCGGTGAAAAAGGCATGACCAAAGGAATGCACGGACGTGGTGCAGAAGATCTTCGTGTTCGCGTACCACAGGGGACTACTGTACGTGATGCGGAAACAGGTAAAGTCATTACAGACTTGATTGAACATGGTCAAGAATTTATCGTGGCTCATGGCGGTCGAGGTGGTCGTGGAAATATCCGTTTTGCCACGCCAAAAAATCCTGCACCTGAAATCTCTGAGAATGGAGAACCAGGACAAGAACGTGAGTTGCAACTGGAATTGAAGATTCTAGCGGATGTCGGTTTGGTCGGTTTCCCATCTGTTGGAAAGTCAACTTTGCTTAGTGTTATCACTTCAGCTAAACCTAAAATCGGTGCTTACCACTTTACGACGATTGTTCCTAATTTGGGTATGGTTCGTACGCAGTCAGGTGATTCTTTTGCAGTAGCAGATCTTCCAGGTTTGATTGAAGGGGCCAGTCAAGGGGTTGGTCTTGGAACCCAGTTTCTCCGTCATATCGAACGTACACGAGTTATCCTCCATGTCATCGATATGTCAGCTAGTGAAGGACGTGATCCTTATGAGGACTACCTTGCTATCAATAAGGAATTGGAATCCTATAACCTTCGTCTCATGGAACGTCCACAGATTATCGTAGCCAACAAGATGGATATGCCTGAAAGTCAGGAAAATCTTAAAACTTTCAAAGAAAAGTTGGCAGCAAACTACGACGAGTTTGAGGAACTTCCAGCCATCTTCTCAATTTCTGGATTGACCAAGCAAGGGTTGGCGACTCTTTTGGACGCGACAGCTGAATTGTTAGACAAGACTCCAGAATTCCCGATTTATGATGAATCCGATATGGAAGAAGAGGCTTACTATGGCTTTGACGAGGAAGAAAAGGCCTTTGAGATTAGTCGTGATGATGATGCGACATGGGTACTTTCTGGTGAAAAACTCATGAAACTCTTTAACATGACCAACTTTGACCGTGACGAATCGGTCATGAAGTTTGCCCGTCAGCTTCGTGGTATGGGGGTTGACGAAGCCCTTCGTGCACGTGGTGCCAAAGATGGCGATTTGGTCCGCATCGGTAAATTTGAATTTGAATTTGTAGACTAGGAGATTGATATGGGAGATAAACCAATATCATTCCGAGATGCAGATGGAAATTTTGTTTCTGCAGCAGATGTATGGAATGAAAAGAAACTAGAAGAATTATTTAATCGTCTCAATCCTAAACGTGCTCTTCGATTGGCACGTACAAAGAAAGAAGAAACACAGTCAAAGAAATAAAAAATTCCCGTGATCTTTTGATCACGGGATTTGCTTTATTCACTAAAGAAAAATGGTGGCGCATATTTTTTAAGACTTTCAAAACAAGCTTGCGCTTTTGTAGCATCTTCACAGATAATCATGCAGACATCGTCTCCACAAAGGGTTGCAACGATATCTGGAAAGGCCAAGGAATCAATTACAGATCCAAACGATTGGGCTAAACCGGGTAAAGTTTTCAAAATAACTTGGTGTTGCACCGGACGCAACATAACAAGAGCATCTTCCATATAATTTTCAAGACGTTTTTCCCATTTGGAGATAGACCCTGTATTTAGCACATAGTAAGAATGATCTTCTTCGCGCACTTTTGAAAGGTTCATGGTTTTGATATCGCGTGATAAGGTAGCCTGAGTAACTTGGATATCATTTTCCGCTAACAAGGCTTGTAATTCAGCTTGAGTATGGATTTTGTTTTTTGAAACGAGGGCGCGGATAAGTTGGTGTCTGTGTTCTGATTTGTTCATAAAGTAAGTACTCCTTTTACAAGGTACAGTAGCGTGGACTGAACGAAAATGTCAGTCGAGTGGTAGGCGGTATTGTCACGTATGATGATGTCAAAGTCAGTAGGATAAAGAACTAGATGGAGAGATTCTCCTTCTTTTAACTTGTCACTAGTTGCGTGCAGATAAACTGGGTAGCAATCCGTTCATCTACATTGATGTTCTTTAAAGACAGTGAATCATTCAATTTAGGTAGCTTTTTGTCACGGCTTGTTGTGAATTCACTCTAAATGTTAATTCACAGAGATTTTCAACATGCGGTCTGGTAGCGTATATGATAAATGGTTACACATGTTGGTTAGAGGGGGAGTATCTTCTGCCCAAGTTCCATCTAGAGGTTTCTAAATAACTCTTATTTGAACTGGATTTGATACGAAGTTTATGTTTGATTCGACTGTTCAAGTGGAAAACTTTGGTTATAGGAAGTTCAATGGTCAAATTCATTGACTTTTCCTTTGAATACTTCCACATTGAAAGTCTGGTACATTATACCTTTTGACAAGGTAGGATAAGACTAGACTGTGCTAAATCAACAGTCAACTGATAGTCTGTATTATCTCGAATTGTAATCTCAAAGTCTGTGGTGTAGAGAACCAAACGCAGAGTATCTCCTTCTTTAAGTTTGTAGATAGTTGGTTGAAGCTCTAGCTTGAAGTCCATCCATTCATTGGGTTGGATTTCTTCAATCGTCAAGAGATTGGTTCGATTTTGAAGATTAAGGTAGCCTTTGGTAAGGACACGTTGGGCACTTGGGTTGAATGGTAGTTCACAGAGATTTTCGAGCATGTGGTAACGACCGTTGTCAATGGTTCTAGCACTTAATACAGCTGGATAAGGTTGCAGATATTTCTTTTGCCCAAGTTCTAGCAGTTGGGCTGATAATAAGCCCTTGTTTGTACATGATTTGACACGAAGTTTCAGCTCCACTCGCCCATTTAAGTGAATGTCTTGACTTAGTGGAAGGTCAATGGTGATCTGATTAGCTTTTCCTTGGTAAAGTTCGGTGTTGAAAGTCTGATAAGTCTTACCATAACGATCAAAATCTTTTTGATTATAGTGGTTTTGAATCACTTTTTCTTCAGTTCCAAGAGAGAAGGTATACAGTTCTTCTTGCTTGCCAAAGTCATCAAGACTCTGCCATGTTTGCGGTTCGGTATTGTCCTGCCAGATAACAGTCGGAAGTTGATAGCCTGAGTCAAGTCCTAACAATTTCTTACTTAACAAGGTATTCATAGACTCTCGGAAGTCAATCGACTGCCAGTTGTTCATATAGACATGGGCACCGTGATGGAAAAAGAGGTGCTTATTGATATGGCTAGGAAGGGCATGAAACATCTGGTAAACATGAAGAGGTTTGACGTTCCAATCCTGGGAACCATGCGTAAAGACAACCTCAGCTCGAACCTTGTGAGCATTGAGCAGATAGTTGCGGTCATGCCAAAACTGATTGTAGTCACCTGTCTTGCGATCGAGTTTCTCTTTAACCTTTTCTAAGTCTACTTGATGAGCTTCATTACCACGAATATAATCACCAGCTTGGAGGTTGCGGGAGTAGGTCAATTCAGCAAGTGAGTCAAAATCCTCACCTGGGTAGCCTCCTGGGCTGGTCACTAGACCATTTTCCCGATAGTAGTTGTACCAAGAGGAAATTCCTGCCTCCGCGATGATGACTTCTAAGCCATCAACACTAGTGGTCGCAAGACCATTAGACATGGTCCCTAGATAGGAAATTCCTGTTGTTGCAACTTTGCCGTTTGACCAGTCAGCCTTGACTTGACGCTTGCGCGTGTGGTCCGTGAAAGCACGGCAACGCCCATTAAGCCAGTCAATGACATTTTTATAGGCTTCAATCTGCTGGTAGTCACCATTGGTCATGAGACCTTGAGAATCTTTGGTTCCAACACCCGATACATAGAGATTGGCAAATCCACGTGGGAGGAAGTAGTCATTGAGTGTATATGAGCTATTGATATGAGATAGCTTTTCTTCAGCTTCTGAGACGACTTCTGCTTGACCATGAGGTTCGACCAAATTCAGCTTAGGTTCCTCAAGTTCAATGGTGTGGGGCAGTTTGACCTCAAGCTCCCCTTCCATTTTGTAGAGAGCCTTGTCACTGGCTTTGTCGTTGGTCCCTTGGTGATAAGGGCTGGCAGTCATAAGAGCAGGTACTTGACCATCGTAACGTGGGCGAATAATGCTGACCTTGACTAAGTCAGGGAGTCCGTCTTTATCAGTATCCACACGGCTCTCGACATACACGACTTCACGAATGACATCATGAGTAGAGAAGGTTGCCAAGCTCTTACCGTTAAAGTAGTGGTAGTGATTATCTTCTGAAATGAGTCCATCACTAACAAGCTGATCGATGAGCGTGTTTCCTTTTTTCGTTCGCGTATTGAGCAATTGATAAAGATTTTCAATGAGATCTCCATAAACAATAGGAAAACCAGTTTCTTTACGAAACTGTTCGGCATCCTCAAAGTCAACAAGATAGCTAAATCCTAAAAGTTGAAAAACTACTGTGTAGAAAATCTCCGCAGTTAACTCACGGTCTGACTGGAAAAAGGTTACTAAATCTGTTTCTTTATCCGCAGCCAAAGTCGACAAGGCATAATCCGTGTTAGAATAAGTGAAAAAACTCCAACGAATGAAGTCTTCAAACTGTCTTTTTAAGGACAGTTGGGGTGACAGCTTTAGACCAAGACTTTCTAATTCCTCAAATTGTTGAGAACTAGTGGTTGGTTGATAGCTGAATTGATTAAAACGCATGGTTCTCTCCTTTGAAAACAAACTGGATTTATTATATCAAAAAAGAGGGAAAAATGGAATAAATAAACTTAAATGAAATAAATTTCTTAAACCAGCATATCTATTTGGTAAGTTATTATAAAACGCTGAATAAATACCATAGAAGTAAGCCTTTTTCTAGAGATTTTTATATGCAAAACTGCATATAACTCCTATCTTTATTATACTTCGTTTGGTATAAATATATCTAAATTTACATTTAAAACTATCATATAATATTAACTCTTTATTTCTTTCCTTTGAAAAATGAAGAATTTAAAAGTAAGAAGAGAAGAAGTTTGTAACTGATGATATTGAAAAGAAAGCATCCGAGTTGCTTCAATATCCAGCTTAAAATGGTATAATAGTAGTAAAACGAAAGCAAGGAGGAGAAGAAATGATTGCACAGCTCGACACCAAGACTGTTTATAGTTTTATGGAAAGTGTGGTTTCGATTGAAAAATATGTACAAACGGCTAAAGAGTATGGCTATTCTCACCTTGCTATCATGGATGTGGACAATCTCTACGGGGCTTATCATTTTTTAGAAGTGACTCGAAAATATGGAATCCAACCTTTAATTGGTCTTGAAATGAAATTGATTATAGACGAGAAGGAGATTTCTTTCTGTTTTCTAGCTTTGTCTACTAAAGGTTATCAAGAGTTGATGAAGTTATCCACTTTAAAAATGACTGGACGGAAAAATTGGTCTGACTTCACCTCCCACCTCGAAGATGTTGCTATTATTGTTCCCTATTTTAATGGGGTCGAACAGTTGGATTTGGGGGTTGATTATTTTATCGGTGTTAGTCCAGATACTCCTCAAGAAGTCTATACCAGACCCATTCTTCCACTCTATCAAGTCAACTCTTTTGAAAAAGAAGACCTACAGGTTTTACAAATCTTGTCAGCAATCAAGGATAATGTCAGTCTGAGAGAAGTGGATCTACATTCACAACAGGGAATCTTTCTACCTGCCTCAGACCTGGAAGCACGGTTTAAAAATCGCTTCCCTCAGGCGCTTGCCAATCTCCAAGGTCTGATAGAGAATGTAAGCTATCAAATCGACCCAAGTTTAAAACTCCCTCGCTTTAATCCTGAAAGACCAGCGGTCGAAGAACTTAGAGAGAGAGCTGAGCAAGGCTTAAGTGACAAGGGGCTAACCTCAGCTATCTATCATGAGCGACTAAAAGAAGAATTGGCTGTGATTCATGATATGGGCTTTGACGACTATTTCCTTGTAGTTTGGGATTTGCTCCGTTTTGGACGTTCCCAAGGATATTATATGGGAATGGGTCGTGGTTCTGCGGTTGGTAGTCTGGTGGCTTACTCACTTGATATCACAGGGATTGACCCGGTTGAGAAGAACTTGATTTTCGAGCGCTTTTTAAATCGTGAGCGTTACACCATGCCTGATATCGATATCGACATCCCTGACCTTTATAGGCCAGAGTTCATTCGCTATGTTCGTGATCGCTATGGAAGCCAACATGTGGCACAGATTGTCACTTATTCGACCTTTGGAGCAAAACAGGCAATTCGTGATGTTTTCAAACGTTATGGTGTCCCTGAGTACGAATTAACCAATATTACGAAAAAAATCAGTTTTCGAGATACGCTAACGACAGCCTATGAAAAGAATTTACAGTTTAGGCAGGTCATCAATAGTAAGATTGAATATCAAAAAGCTTTTGAGATTGCTCGAAAGATTGAAGGGTATCCTCGTCAGACCTCTATCCATGCAGCTGGGGTCGTTATGAGTGACCAAGACTTGACGGACTACATTCCTCTAAAATATGGTGAGGATATGCTCATCACTCAGTATGATGCTCATGGTGTTGAAGCTAATGGCCTTTTAAAAATGGATTTCCTAGGTCTACGTAACCTAACTTCTGTCCAAAAAATGCAGGAATTACTGGCTGAGTCAGAAGGTATTAATCTGAAAATCGAAGAGATTGACTTGGAAGACAAGGCAACTCTGGCCCTCTTTTCTTCTGGAAATACCAAGGGGATTTTCCAATTTGAACAACCTGGCGCCATTCGACTCTTGAAACGAGTTCAGCCGCAAGTCTTCGAAGAGGTAGTAGCCACAACCTCACTCAACAGACCAGGAGCAAGCGATTATATTGATAACTTTGTTGCTCGGAAGCACGGCAAAGAAAAGGTGACAGTGCTAGACCCTGCCTTGGAGGACATTCTGTCATCAACCTATGGTATTATGCTCTATCAAGAGCAGGTCATGCAGGTAGCTCAACGCTTTGGAGGATTCAGTCTTGGTAAAGCCGACATTCTCAGACGTGCCATGGGTAAGAAAAATGCCAAAGAGATGCATCTGATGAAGGAAGATTTTATCACAGGAGCTATGAAATTGGGGCATACAGAAGAAAAGGCCAACCAAGTTTTTGCAGTGATGGAAAAGTTTGCAGGCTATGGATTTAACCGATCCCACGCTTATGCCTACTCAGCACTGGCATTCCAACTAGCTTATTTCAAGACACACTACCCTGCTATTTTCTTCCAAGTTATGTTGAACTATTCTAGCAGTGATTACATTGTAGATGCATTGCAGATGGGCTTTGAAGTAGCTCCCTTAGCAATCAACAGCATTCCCTATCATGATAAGATTTCTCAGAAGAAAACCTATCTTGGTCTAAAAGCCATTAAGGGCATGCCAAGAGATTTGTCTTACTGGATTATTGAAAATCGTCCTTTCTCAAGCATTGAAGATTTTGTCACACGTCTTCCCAAGAATTACAAGAAACTGTCGCTTTTGACGCCTTTGGTTGAACTAGGGCTTTTTGATGAATTTGACAAGAATCGCCAGAAAATCTTAGTGAACCTACCAAACTTATTTGTCTTTGTTGAGGAGTTAGGTGGACTCTTTGCGGATACAAATTATAGTTGGACTGAAGCTGATGATTTTACTGAGGCAGAGAAATTTTACAAAGAGCAGGAACTGATTGGGGTAGGTATCAGTGCCCATCCTCTCCAAACTCTTGCCAAACAAGCCCTATATCCGACGACGCCAATCGCTAATCTAACCGAGGGAGCTCAAGCTACTCTCCTAGTTGAAGTGCAAAAGATTAAAGTGATTCGAACCAAGAAAGGTGAGAGTATGGCCTTTCTACAGGTTCATGATAGTAAGTCTCGGATGGATGTAACTGTATTTTCAGACCAATATAGAAAATTGGCTTCCAATTTATCTGAAGGGAAATTTTACTATATCAATGGTAAAGTTCAATCTCGAGATGGTCGTCTGCAAATGATTGCACAAGATTTGAAAGAAGCAGTGGCGGAACGATTCTGGATTCAAGTTAAAAATCATGAAAATGATAAAGAGATTTCAAATATCCTAGAACAATACAAAGGCCCAATCCCTGTCATTATCAGGTATGAAGAGGAAGGAAAAACGGTTGTTTCTACACAACATTTTGTAAGAAAAGATTCTGCTCTAGAGGAAAAATTAGAGGGAATTGCTATGAAAACGATTTATCGCTAAAAATACGGAAAATAGAAGAATTTTCGATTTAAATGTGGTATAATCAGTAGGAATGTTAAAAGAAAAAGGAGCATAAACCAAATGAAACGTATTGCTGTTTTGACCAGTGGTGGAGACGCCCCTGGTATGAATGCTGCCATCCGTGCAGTAGTTCGCCAAGCAATCTCAGAAGGAATGGAAGTTTTTGGTATCTATGATGGATACGCAGGTATGGTTGCCGGTGAAATTTATCCACTTGATGCTGCTTCAGTAGGAGACATCATTTCACGTGGTGGTACTTTCCTTCACTCTGCTCGTTACCCTGAGTTTGCACAACTTGAAGGCCAACTTAAAGGGATTGAGCAATTGAAAAAACACGGTATCGAAGGAGTCGTAGTTATCGGTGGAGACGGTTCTTATCACGGAGCTATGCGCTTGACGGAACATGGGTTCCCAGCTATCGGACTTCCAGGAACTATTGATAACGATATCGTAGGTACTGATTTCACAATTGGATTTGATACTGCAGTTACGACTGCAATGGATGCGATTGATAAGATTCGTGATACATCATCAAGTCACCGTCGTACTTTCGTTGTTGAAGTAATGGGACGTAACGCTGGTGATATCGCTCTTTGGGCAGGTATCGCAACTGGTGCTGACGAAATCATCATCCCTGAAGAAGGCTTCAAGATGGAAGATATCGTAGCTAGTATCAAAGCTGGTTATGAGCACGGTAAAAAACACAACATTATCGTTTTGGCAGAAGGTGTTATGTCAGCAGCTGAATTTGGTCAAAAACTAAAAGAAGCAGGAGACACTAGTGACCTTCGTGTAACAGAACTTGGTCACATCCAACGTGGTGGATCACCAACTGCGCGTGACCGTGTATTGGCATCACGCATGGGGGCACACGCTGTTAAACTCCTTAAACAAGGAATCGGTGGTGTCGCTGTTGGTATCCGTAACGAAAAAATGGTTGAGAATCCAATCCTTGGAACAGCAGAAGAAGGAGCTTTGTTTAGCTTAACAGCTGATGGTAAGATCGTTGTTAACAACCCTCATAAAGCTGATCTTGAACTTTCTGATTTGAACAAGAGCTTGTCCTAATCAACTTTCATTAATTTGGTAACATGACCTTAAAAGGTCGAATTATATAAAGGAGTCACAAAAATCATGAACAAACGTGTAAAAATCGTTGCAACTTTAGGTCCTGCGGTTGAAATCCGTGGTGGTAAAAAATTCGGTGAAGATGGATACTGGGGTGAAAAACTTGACGTTGAAGCTTCAGCTAAAAACATTGCTAAATTGATTGAAGCAGGAGCAAACACTTTCCGTTTCAACTTCTCACACGGTGACCACCAAGAACAAGGTGAGCGTATGGCAACTGTTAAACTTGCTGAGAAACTTGCAGGTAAAAAAGTTGGTTTCCTTCTTGATACTAAAGGACCTGAAATCCGTACAGAATTGTTTGAAGGTGACGCAAAAGAGTACTCTTACAAAACTGGTGAAAAAATCCGTGTTGCAACTAAACAAGGAATCAAATCAACTCGTGATGTGATTGCTTTGAACGTTGCTGGTGCCCTTGATATCTACGATGATGTTGAAGTTGGTCACCAAGTTTTGGTTGACGATGGTAAACTTGGTCTTCGTGTTTTCGCAAAAGACGATGCAACTCGTGAATTTGAAGTAGTCGTTGAAAATGACGGTATCATTGCTAAGCAGAAAGGTGTAAACATCCCTAACACTAAAATTCCTTTCCCATCACTTGCTGAACGTGATAACGATGATATCCGTTTCGGTTTGGAACAAGGTATCAACTTCATCGCAATTTCATTCGTACGTACTGCAAAAGACGTCGACGAAGTTCGTGCAATCTGTGAAGAAACTGGTAATGGTCACGTTCAATTGTTTGCGAAAATCGAAAACCAACAAGGTATCGATAACTTGGATGAAATCATTGAAGCTGCTGACGGTATCATGATCGCTCGTGGTGACATGGGTATCGAAGTACCATTCGAAATGGTTCCAGTTTATCAAAAAATGATCATCACTAAAGTGAACGCAGCAGGTAAAGTTGTTATCACAGCAACAAACATGCTTGAAACAATGACTGAAAAACCACGTGCAACTCGTTCAGAAGTATCAGACGTATTTAACGCTGTTATCGACGGAACTGACGCTACAATGCTTTCAGGTGAGTCTGCAAACGGTAAATACCCACTTGAGTCAGTAACAACAATGGCTACAATTGACAAGAACGCACAAACTCTTCTTAACGAATACGGACGTTTGAACTCAGATACATTTGAACGTAACTCTAAGACAGAAGTTATGGCTTCAGCTGTTAAAGACGCTACTAACTCAATGAATATCAAATTGGTTGTTACCCTTACTAAGACTGGTCACACAGCTCGTTTGATTTCTAAATACCGTCCAAATGCTGATATCTTGGCATTGACATTCGACGAATTGACAGAGCGTGGATTGATGTTGAACTGGGGTGTTATCCCAATGTTGACTGAAGCTCCATCATCAAAAGATGATATGTTCGAAATCGCTGAACGTAAAGCAGTTGAAGCAGGTCTTGTAGAATCTGGTGACGATATTGTTATCGTTGCAGGTGTGCCACTTGGAGAAGCTGTTCGTACAAACACAATGCATATCCGTACAGTACGTTAATCTGACATTAAAACCTATCATTTCAGGCTGAACAGCTTGAGTGATAGGTCTTTTTTTATCAAAATGAGATGGTATTTAGTAAATAGGAATGGGAAAAAACTGAAAATTATGATATAATAGAACGAAAAGACCTTTTTAGTAAATTTTGAAGGAGTAAAACATGAGGAAAATTGTCATCAATGGTGGACGTCCATTGCAAGGTGAGATCACCATTAGTGGTGCTAAAAATAGTGTTGTAGCGCTTATTCCAGCTATTATCTTATCAGATGATATTGTCACTTTAGATTGTGTTCCAGATATTTCAGACGTTGCTAGTCTTGTCGAAATCATGGAGATTATGGGGGCAACTGTTAAGCGTTATGAGGATGTCTTGGAGATTGATCCAAGAGGCGTTCAAAACATTCCTATGCCTTATGGCAAGATTAATAGCTTGCGTGCTTCTTATTATTTCTACGGAAGTCTTTTAGGTCGCTTTGGTGAAGCTACAGTTGGACTTCCTGGTGGATGTGATCTGGGGCCTCGTCCGATTGACCTCCACTTAAAGGCCTTTGAAGCCATGGGTGCTAAGGTCAGCTATGAGGGAGATAATATGAATTTATCTGCTCAAGGTAAGGGACTTCATGGCGCAAGTATTTACATGGATACCGTCAGCGTTGGGGCAACGATTAACACTATGATTGCTGCGGTTAAAGCTAAGGGACGCACTGTCATTGAAAATGCGGCTCGTGAACCAGAAATTATCGATGTTGCTACCCTTTTGAACAACATGGGGGCCCATATTCGTGGTGCAGGGACTGATATTATCATTATTGATGGTGTCGAGAAACTTCATGGAACTCGTCACCAAGTAATCCCAGACCGTATCGAAGCTGGAACCTATATTTCACTTGCTGCGGCGGTAGGAAAAGGAATTCGCATTAACAACGTTCTCTATGAACATTTAGAAGGCTTTATCGCCAAACTAGAGGAAATGGGCGTTCGTATGACGGTCTCAGAAGACAGCATCTTCGTTGAAGAACAGTCTGGTTTGAGAGCCATCAATATCAAAACTGCACCCTATCCTGGGTTTGCAACTGATTTGCAACAGCCTATCACGCCACTTTTACTAACTGCCCAAGGTCGTGGAACTATCATTGATACGATTTATGAGAAACGTGTCAATCATGTCTTTGAGTTAGCAAAAATGGATGCGGATATTACGACTACAAATGATCACATTATCTACAACGGTGGTCGTAACTTACACGGGGCAAGTGTAAAAGCTACAAACTTGCGAGCTGGTGCTGCACTTGTCATCGCTGGTTTGATGGCTCAGGGCCAGACTGAAATTACGAATATTGAGTTTATCCTTCGTGGCTACTCAGATATTATTGAAAAATTGCGTAGTCTTGGAGCGGATATTACACTCGTTGAAGACTAAGCCGTTGAGGTGATTATGAATATTTGAACCAAATTAGCAATGTTTTCTTTTTTTGAAACGGAGCGCTTGTATTTGCGTCCTTTCTTTTTTAGTGACAGTCAAGCATTTTACGAGATTGCTTCCAATCCTGAAAATTTGCAGTTTATTTTTCCCAGTCAAGCAAGTTTGGAAGAAAGTCAGTACGCCCTTGCTAACTATTTTATGAAGAATCCTCTAGGGGTTTGGGCAATTTGTCTCCAAGGAAATCAGGAAATGATTGGCTCCATTAAATTTGAAAAGATTGATGAAATCAAAAAAGAAGCAGAAATTGGTTATTTTTTAAAAAAGGATTCTTGGTCACAAGGTTATATGACAGAAGTAGTTACCAAGCTTTGTCAGCTTTCCTTTGAAGAATTTGGTTTAAAACAATTATCCATCATCACTCATCTGGAGAATCAAGCTAGTCAAAAAGTAGCCTTAAAATCAGGCTTTAGTCTCTTCCGACAGTTTAAGGGGAGCGACCGCTATACACGAAAAATGAGGGACTATCTTGAATTTCGATATATAAAAGGAGAATTCAATGAGTAAACACCAGGAAATTTTGTCCTATCTGGAAGAGTTGCCAATTGGGAAAAGAGTTAGTGTTCGCAGTATCTCTAATCACCTGGGTGTTAGTGATGGAACCGCCTACCGAGCTATCAAAGAAGCTGAAAATCGTGGCATCGTTGAAACTCGGCCACGTAGTGGAACCATACGAGTTAAGCCAAAGAAAGTGGCTATTGAACGGCTAACCTATGCTGAAATCGCTGAAGTCACCTCCTCTGAGGTTTTAGCCGGTCAGGAAGGGCTGGAGAGAGAGTTTAGCAAATTTTCCATTGGGGCCATGACAGAGCAGAATATCCGATCCTATCTCCATGATGGTGGTCTTGTGATCGTAGGTGACCGTACTCGTATTCAACTTCTAGCCTTGGAAAATGAAAATGCGGTCCTCGTGACAGGTGGTTTCTATGTTCAGGACGATGTTCTTGAGTTGGCCAATAAAAAAGGGATTCCAGTTCTAAGAAGTAAAGATGACACTTTTACAGTAGCGACCATGATTAACAAAGCCCTCTCAAACGTTCAAATCAAAACCGATATTCTGACAGTTGAAAAGCTCTATCGCCCCAGTCATGAGTATGGTTTTTTGAGAGAAACCGATACAGTCAAAGATTATCTAGACTTGGTTCGTAAGAACAGAAGTAGCCGTTTTCCAGTCGTTAACCAACACCAAGTGGTTGTTGGGGTTGTTACTATGCGTGACGCAGGAGACAAGTCTCCCAGCACGACGATTGACAAGGTGATGACGCGCAGTATCTTCGTAACAGGGTTAGCGACGAATATTGCCAATGTCAGTCAACGAATGATTGCAGAAGACTTTGAGATGGTTCCGGTAGTTAGAAGCAACCAAACCCTACTCGGTGTCGTAACACGACGAGATGTCATGGAAAAGATGAGCCGTTCCCAAGTTTCTGCTTTGCCGACTTTCTCAGAGCAAATCGGGCAAAAACTGTCTTATCATCATGATGAAGTCGTCATAACTGTTGAGCCCTTCATGTTGGAGAAAAATGGTGTCCTTGCTAATGGAGTCTTGGCTGAAATCCTCAACCATATGACCCAAGACCTCGTTGTGAATAGCGGACGTAATCTCATCATTGAACAGATGTTGATTTATTTCTTGCAGGCTGTACAGATAGATGATATTTTGCGGATTCAGGCTCGGATTATTCACCACACGAGACGCTCAGCTATTATTGATTATGATATTTATCATGGTCATCAGATTGTTTCAAAAGCAAATGTTACAGTTAAAATTAATTAGAATCTAGGAGAAAAAATGATAACTTTAAAATCAGCACGTGAAATCGAAGCCATGGACAAGGCTGGTGATTTCCTAGCAAGTATCCATATCGGCTTACGTGATTTGATTAAGCCAGGCGTAGATATGTGGGAAGTCGAAGAGTACGTTCGTCGACGTTGTAAAGAGGAAAATTTCCTTCCTCTACAGATTGGCGTGGATGGCGCAGTCATGGATTACCCCTATGCCACTTGTTGCTCTCTCAACGACGAAGTTGCTCATGCTTTTCCACGTCATTACATCTTGAAAGATGGAGACTTGCTCAAAGTTGATATGGTTTTAGGTGGTCCGATTGCCAAATCCGACCTCAATGTATCTAAACTCAACTTTAATAATGTTGAGCAAATGAAAAAATACACCCAAAGCTATACTGGTGGTTTAGCAGACTCATGTTGGGCTTATGCGGTTGGTACACCGTCTGAAGAAGTGAAAAACCTGATGGACGTGACCAAGGAAGCTATGTATATAGGGATTGAGAAAGCGGTTGTCGGCAATCGTATCGGTGATATCGGTGCGGCCATTCAAGAATACGCTGAAAGTCGCGGTTACGGTGTTGTTCGTGATTTGGTTGGTCATGGTGTTGGTCCCACTATGCATGAAGAGCCAATGGTTCCTAACTACGGTATTGCAGGCCGTGGACTCCGTCTCCGTGAAGGAATGGTACTAACTATTGAACCCATGATCAATACTGGTGACTGGGAAATTGATACAGATATGAAGACTGGCTGGGCTCATAAGACTATAGATGGTGGCCTATCTTGCCAATATGAACACCAGTTTGTGATTACTAAAGACGGTCCAGTTATCTTGACTAGTCAAGGTGAAGAAGGAACGTATTAGAACGATAAAAGGGAGCTTAGCTCCTTTTTTTGTGTCAAATGTAGATAAAATAAACAAGCGTAGCAAACTTCTTACAATTTTTTTCTTTTATAGTAAAATAAGATTAGAATTTTGAGAAAGTAGGTAATTCGTTGGAGTCGATTATATTTCTAGTATCCGTTTTTTTAGCAGGTATTCTGTCCTTCTTTTCACCCTGCATCTTTCCTTTGCTACCTGTCTATGCTGGCATTTTACTGGATGATCAGGGAAATTCGAAAAGCTTTCGCTTTTTTGGAAGAAACGTTGCATGGTCAGGTTTAATTCGAACCTTGTGCTTTGTTGCAGGAATATCCCTCATTTTCTTTATTTTAGGATTTGGAGCTGGATTCCTAGGGTACATGCTCTATACGGACTGGTTTCGTTATGCTATGGGCATAGTCATTATTCTTTTAGGACTTCACCAGATGGAAATCTTGCATTTCAATAAACTGGAGATTCAAAAGACAGTCACATTCAAACAATCTAAGTCTAATCACTATCTATCAGCCTTTTTACTTGGGATAACCTTTAGTTTTGGTTGGACTCCTTGTATCGGACCAGTTTTAAGCTCGGTCTTAGCTCTAGCAGCTTCAGGAGGGAATGGTGCTTGGCAAGGAGCCTTACTAACCTTAGTGTACACATTGGGGATGGCCCTTCCTTTCATTGTTTTGGCCTTGGCTTCGGGCTGGATTATGCCTTATTTTAGCAAATTAAAACCCCATATGATTCTACTAAAGAAAATCGGGGGAGCTTTGATTGTTTTGATGGGATTATTATTAATGCTAGGGCAGTTAAATGCCTTGTCAGGAATTCTTGGATAAAAGGAGAAAAAGATGAAAAAAATTATTTTTACAGGATTGAGCCTCATGTCTCTATTCTTGTTGATTGCCTGTGGTGAAAAAGAAACCAAACAGACAAGCAGTCCAAAACAACCCGCTGTACAACAAATCGCAGTCGGTAAGGATGCGCCAGACTTCACCTTGCAGTCTATGGATGGCAAGGAAGTGAAGCTATCGGACTACAAAGGGAAAAAAGTCTATTTGAAATTCTGGGCTTCTTGGTGTGGACCATGTAAAAAAAGCATGCCTGAGTTGATGGAATTAGCTGCCAAACAGGATCGAGACTTTGAAATCTTGAGTGTCATTGCACCAGGTCTACAAGGTGAAAAAACAGTTCAAGACTTTCCAAAATGGTACCAAGAACAAGGTTACAAGGATATTCCAGTTCTATATGATACGCAAGCAACTACCTTCCAAGCCTACCAAATTCGTAGTATTCCAACGGAATACTTGATTGACAGTCAAGGTAAAATTGGAAAAATTCAGTTCGGTGCGATTAGCAATGCAGATGCAGAAGCGGCTTTTAAAGAAATGAAATAAAGAAAAAGTCGCGAAGAAAATCGCGATTTTTTATAGCTTCTCATTGATAAAGCGGATAAAACGATTCCACCAAACCTTTAAAAAGAAGGCTTTTTCTACTTTCTTTTCAGCGACCATTTCAAAAGATGGTTTTTCTAAAGTGAGGTAGCCTTGACCGACCAAATCCTGATCGTCATAGGTTAGAGTACCGACAACCTTGCCTTCTTCCAGTGGAGCTATTTCTGATTTTGATGTGAATTGAAGAGCTGATGTTGTTTCACTTCCAACTCGTTGGACGATTGCAATATCTGACTTAGCAATTGCAGCTACCTTATCTTCTTTCCCATCAAGGACTGTCACTTTGCTATCTTTATAGGTTTCGCCTTTCTGAACGACAGTTTTTAAAGCAAAGTTCGCAGAAACATAATCTAAAAGTGAAGAAGTTGCAGTAAAACGTGCATAAGGGTTGCTATCTTGCTGGTCTGCATTTAAAACAACCGTAATGATACGCATCCCTTTCTCAACAGTTGTTCCAACGAAAGAAGCACCGGCTTTGTCGGTAGTACCTGTTTTCAAACCGTCGACACCACCACGATAGGCTGGCATTCCTTCCAACATATAGTTGGTTGAGTGGATTTCAAGTCCTGCAAAGGTAGAAGTTGGCTTTTTGGTGATTTCCAAAACTTGAGGATAATCTCGTATGAGGTTACGAGCGACGATTGCAACGTCGTAGGCACTCAACTTGTTTTCATCATCTTTTTTAGAACCTGGATAGATATTATCGCCAAGGGTCTCATTATTTAAACCAGTTGTGTTTACAATTGTTGCATCTTGGATTCCCCATTCAAGAAGTTTAGCCCTCATTTTGTCTACAAAGTCTTTTTCAGAACCAGCAATCTTTTCTGCTAGCGCAATCGCAGCGCTGTTTGCACTGGATACCATTGTAGCCTCTAATAGTTGTTCAACAGTATAATTTCGAGCTTCCATAGGGACGTTACTCGCCTCAGAATTAGTTGTAAGTTTGTAAGGATAGTCCGAAATATCAACAGGTGTAGATAGGCTGATAGTTCCTTGTTCCAGAGCTTCATAGACCAAATAAACTGTAACAAGTTTGGTAATAGAAGCAATTTCTACAGGCTGATTTGCATCTTTTTCGTAGAGGATTTTTCCAGTTGTAGCCTCGACAGCAATGGCATGTTTAGCAGCAACATCAAACTCCTGAGCAGAAACAGTAGAAACTGTTCCAAAAACAAAAAGTATTATAAAAGATAGAATTATTTTTTTCATATTAGCTTTATTTTATCATAAAGAAAAAAAATATTCTCGATTTTATACTAAAGCCATCTTATCTTTTGAAGAAATATGATAAAATAAATAGAGGAGGATGCCTATGTTCCGTAGAAACAAATTATTTTTTTGGACAGCTGAAATTTTATTATTAACACTGATTTTCTATCTTTGGAGAGAGATGGGAGCGATTATTACTCCTTTCGTGACGGTTGTGAATACCATCATGATTCCATTTTTGCTTGGTGGATTTTTTTACTACATTACCAATCCAATCGTTACCTTTTTGGAAAAGAGATGTAAGATTAATCGTCTAATTGGTGTCTTGGTCACTCTCTGTGCTTTAATTGGTGCCATCGTTGTAGGGGTCGTCTATCTCTTGCCGATTCTGATTAATCAGTTGACTAGCTTGATTATTTCTAGTCAAAACATCTATAGTAGATTGCAAGACTTGGTTATTGATTTGTCGATGAACCCTATTTTCCAGAATATCGATATTCAACAAACAATTCAACAGTTAAATCTCTCCTATGTGGATATCCTCCAGAATATCCTGAATAGCGTCAGCAATAGTTTAGGAAGTGTTCTTTCAGCCTTGTTTAGTACAGTTCTGATTCTCATTATGACCCCTGTATTCTTGATTTATTTCTTGTTGGATGGTCATAAGTTGCTACCAATGTTGGAACGAACTGTCTTAAAACATGACAAATTAAATCTCTCTAGCCTCTTAACCAATCTCAATGCAACTATAGCGCGCTACATCAGTGGAATTGCAATTGATGCCGTTATTATCGGATGTTTAGCCTATATTGGTTATAGCGTTATCGGATTAAAGTACGCTCTTGTTTTTGCTATTTTCTCTGGAATCGCAAATTTGATTCCTTATGTTGGTCCAAGTATTGGCTTGATTCCGATGGTGATTGCGAATGTGTTCACGGATCCTCATCGTATGTTGATTGCGGTTGCTTATATGCTTATTATTCAACAGATTGATGGAAATGTTCTCTATCCACGTATCGTTGGAGGGGTTATGAAAGTGCATCCAATTACGATTTTGGTGCTCCTCTTACTGTCAAGTAATATCTACGGCGTCATAGGGATGATTGTAGCAGTGCCAACCTACTCTATTCTCAAAGAAATCACTAAGTTCTTGGCGAAATTATATGAAAATCATAAGGAAGCTAAAGAACTGGAAAAATCAGAATCCATTTAGAATCAGGGGAACCTGATTTTTTTGTGAGCATAATACCGCTAGAAGGAAATAAGCTTGAATTGTATAAAGAAGCAGAAGAACAGCACTTTGTAAGATTCAGATTAATTCATAAAATATGTGTAAAACACTTGCAATTTAGCAGAAATTTGATAAAATAGTAAGGAAAGTTAGACTGTATTGCCTACTGTCTATCTATAAAATATATTTTATTGGAGGCTTTTACTCAAATGGCAAAAGAAAAATACGATCGTAGTAAACCACACGTTAACATTGGTACTATCGGACACGTTGACCACGGTAAAACTACTTTGACTGCAGCTATCACAACTGTTTTGGCACGTCGCTTGCCTTCAGCAGTTAACCAACCTAAAGACTATGCGTCTATCGATGCTGCTCCAGAAGAACGCGAACGCGGTATCACTATCAACACTGCGCACGTTGAGTATGAAACTGCAAAACGTCACTATGCTCACATCGACGCTCCAGGACACGCGGACTACGTTAAAAACATGATCACTGGTGCCGCTCAAATGGACGGAGCTATCCTTGTAGTAGCTTCAACTGACGGACCAATGCCACAAACTCGTGAACACATCCTTCTTTCACGTCAAGTTGGTGTTAAACACCTTATCGTCTTCATGAACAAAATTGACTTGGTAGACGACGAAGAATTGCTTGAATTGGTTGAAATGGAAATCCGTGACCTCTTGTCAGAATACGACTTCCCAGGCGACGATCTTCCAGTTATCCAAGGTTCAGCTCTTAAAGCACTTGAAGGTGATACTAAATATGAAGACATCATCATGGAATTGATGGATACTGTTGATGAGTACATCCCAGAACCAGAACGTGATACAGATAAACCATTGCTTCTCCCAGTCGAAGACGTATTCTCAATCACTGGACGTGGTACTGTTGCTTCAGGACGTATCGACCGTGGTACTGTTCGTGTCAACGACGAAATCGAAATCGTTGGTATCAAAGACGAAACTCAAAAAGCAGTTGTTACTGGTGTTGAAATGTTCCGTAAACAACTTGATGAAGGTCTTGCCGGAGATAACGTAGGTGTCCTTCTTCGTGGTATTCAACGTGACGAAATCGAACGTGGACAAGTTATCGCTAAACCAGGTTCAATCAACCCACACACTAAATTTAAAGGTGAAGTCTACATCCTTACTAAAGAAGAAGGTGGACGTCACACTCCATTCTTCAACAACTACCGTCCACAATTCTACTTCCGTACTACTGACGTTACAGGTTCAATCGAACTTCCTGCAGGTACTGAAATGGTAATGCCTGGTGATAACGTGACTATCGACGTTGAGTTGATCCACCCAATCGCCGTAGAACAAGGTACTACATTCTCTATCCGTGAGGGTGGACGTACTGTTGGTTCAGGTATGGTTACAGAAATCGAAGCTTAATTCGATTAAGTTCCCAGAAGAACAATTATTTAAGTCAGACACTAAAAGAATCTTGCCTTGCAAGGTTCTTTTTTTCTTCTTCTTACTCTATTTGAAGTGCTTCTACTCTAGCAGTATAATCGTTTTTTTGGTATAATAAAAGTTATGGAAATCGAAAAAACCAATCGTATGAACGCTCTTTTTGAATTTTATGCGGCGCTTTTGACAGACAAGCAGATGAACTATATTGAACTCTATTATGCTGATGATTATAGTCTTGCTGAGATTGCTGAAGAGTTCGGTGTCAGTCGTCAGGCTGTCTATGATAATATCAAGCGGACGGAAAAGATTCTAGAAGATTATGAGATGAAACTGCACATGTATTCGGACTACATTGTCCGTAGTCAGATTTTTGAACAGATCTTGGAGCGTTATCCTAAGGATGACTTTCTGCAGGAACAGATAGAAATTTTAACAAGTATTGATAATAGAGAATAAGAGGAAGAAAAATGGCATTTGAAAGTTTAACAGAACGTTTACAGAACGTCTTTAAAAATCTACGTAAAAAAGGAAAAATTTCTGAGGCTGATGTCCAGGAAGCGACCAAAGAGATTCGTTTGGCCTTGCTGGAAGCTGACGTTGCTTTGCCTGTTGTGAAGGACTTTATCAAGAAAGTTCGAGAACGTGCAGTTGGACACGAGGTCATTGATACCCTCAATCCAGCCCAACAGATTATCAAAATAGTTGATGAGGAACTGACAGCCGTTTTAGGTTCCGATACGGCTGAGATTATCAAGTCACCAAAAATTCCAACCATTATCATGATGGTCGGTTTGCAAGGGGCTGGTAAAACGACTTTTGCTGGTAAGCTGGCTAATAAACTCAAGAAGGAAGAAAATGCTCGTCCTTTGATGATTGCGGCAGATATTTATCGTCCAGCAGCCATCGATCAGCTGAAAACACTTGGACAACAAATCGATGTTCCTGTCTTTGCACTTGGAACAGAAGTGCCTGCTGTTGAAATTGTTCGCCAAGGTTTGGAGCAAGCGCAAGCCAATCACAACGACTATGTCTTGATCGATACGGCAGGGCGTTTGCAGATTGATGAGCTCTTGATGAATGAGCTTCGTGATGTTAAAGCACTGGCTCAACCAAATGAAATTCTACTCGTCATTGATGCCATGATCGGTCAGGAAGCGGCCAATGTCGCCCGTGAGTTTAATGCTCAGTTGGAAGTAACTGGTGTCATCCTTACCAAGATTGATGGAGACACACGTGGTGGTGCGGCTCTATCTGTTCGTCATATCACTGGTAAACCAATCAAGTTCACTGGTACGGGTGAGAAGATTACAGATATCGAAACCTTCCACCCAGACCGTATGTCAAGCCGTATCCTTGGTATGGGGGATATGTTGACCTTGATTGAGAAAGCTTCTCAGGAATACGATGAGCAAAAAGCCCTTGAAATGGCTGAGAAGATGCGTGAAAACACCTTTGATTTTAATGATTTCATCGATCAATTGGATCAGGTGCAAAACATGGGGCCAATGGAAGATTTGCTCAAGATGATTCCAGGGATGGCTAACAATCCAGCACTTCAAAACATGAAGGTGGATGAGCGTCAGATTGCTCGTAAACGAGCCATCGTATCTTCCATGACACCTGAAGAACGTGAAAATCCTGAACTGTTAAATCCAAGTCGTCGCCGTCGTATCGCTGCAGGTTCTGGAAATACCTTTGTCGAAGTCAATAAATTCATCAAGGACTTTAATCAGGCCAAACAGCTCATGCAAGGGGTCATGTCTGGTGATATGAACAAGATGATGAAACAAATGGGAATCAATCCAAATAACCTTCCTAAAAACATGCCAAATATGGGAGGAATGGATATGTCTGCCCTTGAAGGCATGATGGGACAGGGTGGCATGCCGGATATGTCAGCTCTCGGAGGAGCAGGCATGCCAGATATGAGCCAGATGTTTGGTGGCGGACTCAAAGGTAAAATCGGTGAATTTGCCATGAAACAGTCTATGAAACGCATGGCCAACAAAATGAAAAAAGCGAAGAAAAAACGTAAATAAAAAAGGAAAGCAGAAGTGCTTTCCTTATTAATAAAAAGAACTCTGAATCCGATTCAGAGTTCTTTTGTGTTTGATTGTGGTCTATTCCCACTCAACGGTTGCAGACTCCTTGAGAATCGCTATATAATAGGCTTTTTAAGGAGTTAGTAATTCTTTGGTGGGGTTTTTGGTGGGAATGTTATTTTGAAATTGATTGGTTCCCGTTGAAATGTACTAAGCTAGAAGATGGGAAAGAAACATTAATAATTCCTACCATTTCATTAGTGATAACTTCATCAGCGCCATCCCATAGATGTGAGTAATGTTTCAATGTGATTTCAGGAGAAGAGTGTCCTAAACGTTTTGATAGAATAAGTACAGTAGCATTTAATTCATTAATTAGTAGGGAAGCATGGCTGTGCCTGAGACCTTTCGCTTGGATAGGCTTTACGTGAGCAATCTTGGCGTACCTTTTAATAATCCTTGAGATTGTAGATTTCAACATAGGTAAGCCATCGTATGAAAAGATAAAATCGTTCTCGTGTCCTAGTCCAATCTTTTTTTGAGCTTCACGCCATTTTTTTAACACATCAATTGTATCTTTATCTAAACTAATCATCCTTTTTCCGTCTTTAGTTTTCGAATACGAATTACGAGTCCATTCTTTTTTGTTTTTAACAATAAGCATATGATGAACTCGTAGGCGTTGCTTATCAAAGTCAACATCATTCCATTGAAGGGCACAACCTTCATTTACACGTACGCCAGTCATGAAATATACCCAAATCATCACGAAGTTTAAATGTTCATATACATCTTCAATGTAAATTTGCGAAATAACAGCTTCAAATTCGCTCTTAGTCCAATATGGGACATTACTTTTTCCTTTAGGAATTGCATTAGATTGCTTAGAAATGTTTTTTTCCACATATCCCATTTGCAAAGCATAGTCCAATGATTTCCTAAACATGCCAAAGATGAGGCTAGCATATCCTTGTGAATATCCGGTACCATCCTCATCTTGACTAGTCAGTAACCATGTTCGAAACTTCTGGACTTGTTCGAGGGTAATCGAACGAAGTGTAATGTCACCAAAACGATCACAAAGCTGTAAAAGGTTTTTCTCTCGAACTGAAAATGTGCTGTGCTCAACTGTTGTTCTATAATAAGGAATGTAATGTTCCTCCATAAATTGCCGATATTTCATCCGGTAGTTAGAATAACCTTGAGATTGATGATATTCATGTTTCAGTCGAGTTAATTCCTTATATGCTTCTGAAGCTGAATTAAATGGATTTCCGTGTTGATCTTTCCTTGATTTCTTTCGTACACGTTTCCCGGTTACTCTATCTATACCAAATTCGGTTTGAATAAAAAATTTTCCGTTTTTGTCAGTATAGACTCCAGGAAATTTAGTTTTCTGTTGATTTTGTGGCATTATTCCTCCTTGTGAAGTGAAACACCCAGAATTTCTTCAACAGCAACGATAGGGACATGCCCTAAACGTCGATTATTATAAAAGGCATATCCCTTTTGTACCATAATTTGCTTAGCTTGTCTAATAATTGTAATGGCAGTATAGGGATTGTAACCCATTTTAATTAAATCTTCTTTGTTCATTGTTTGTTTCATAATTAATAATCCTCTTGAAATTTCTAAATTTTATTGCGATAATAGAAGAAGGTAATAGATATTATTACTAGTATATTTTGAGTTTGTTTCTGACACCGACCAAAGTTTGGAAACAAGCTCTTTTTTTGTTCTAAAAAATTTACACATATCTATTTCCTTTCTCAAATATTAAACTCAAACTGTTTACATATAAAAATATGTTCGTTGTTATATCAAGGTTTACAGCAATAAATATAAAAAAGTTATTATTTAATTTGCGTTATTTTTTATTGATATCTAAATCTTTATCAGGAAATTCTTTTAAAACATGATTTCTAATTTTATTTTTTTGATTTCGAGTATTAGATTTTATAATTTCGTCGAAAATATTATTCCTATAACCTAATGGATAATCTTTTAAAACGTGTTTATATGTATGAGTCGATGTAGTATCCTTATGACATCCTAACCCTTTTTCCCTAGCAACTTCTAGTGATTCATAAAATAGTTTAAATATATCTCGAACGTGCCAAGTAATCATTAATCCAGTCTCGTTTTTTTCAGAATAATCTTCTTCGCTATTTTGGAAGGATTCTATTATTGTTCTTTTGGTTCTAGCTTTATTTTTGAAAGGACTAATATTCGTCAATGCTATAATTTCTTCATCTAACACCAAAGGAGACAAAGTTCTAAGAGAATGGTTATTTACTTGATTAAAAAGTGCTTTAATATAATTTTTAGGACCGTGTTTGTTATATACATCTTGAATCACTTTTTTAGTTTTAATACTTGATTCTTCAATTAACTTTATGTACACATTTATTGTTGAATGAAGTTTTGTTTCCAAATATTCTATCAATTGTGCATCATTCAGCAAATCTAAGGAATTGGTTCCCAAAAATTTTTCTATTTTATTTTTCTTTAATACTAGTTCAAATCTTTGGACATTAATATTATCTAGTTTTGAACCATTTCTTCTGATTTGTCCTTTTCTTTTTGCTTTTTCAATTTTATCGTAAGTAACAGTTAATTCTTCATTACTAATCTTACAACTCAAAATTGGATAGTCATAGTTGTTCTTTTTACTTTTCTCATTTCCAAAATTAGGAGGGTTTCCTGATGAAAGACATTTGTGTAGAAAACTTCTGAGCTGTAGGTTTGGAGTTTTATCAAAAGCAATAGTATAAGCAAGTTCAATTTCGAGAAAGAGGGCAGTCGAGTATGTAATGATAATACCGTAATTATTTTTAATAAAATCGATTGCGTTTGCTAATCTATTTTTAATCCCCTCAATACCAACCGTTTCGAAATTTAAACCTCCGTGAATTAATTCAATGTAACAGTAGGGTGTTTTAAAATCTGATGTATCAAAAGAAATAGTGATTTTCCCAAAAAATTCTGATTTAATATCTAAACCAAGTAACTCTCCATCTATAGAGGTTTTTAGATTACATGAACTGTCCTGCTTTAAATTCTTAATTTCTACACGCTCTACAGAAAAATCCTGTAGGGATACTTTACATTTATCTATTCCAGCAAAACAAGACTTTGATGAGAAAACCTCTAATATACTATTTTCATTATTGATTTTTTCTTCTAAACGTCTTTCCTTTTCTTCCGGTGTTAATTTTCTTCTAGCCATTCTATTAAGTTCCTTTCACATAGTATTTTGATAAAGTATGTTGTTTGGGCTAAGATCAACATCTTTTTCTAAAGGTTAGTTTATTTTATTAAGTTTCCATTTATTTACCTCCTTATTTTTTTACATTAGTTAGTATGCCACAAATCTTTCCGAAAACGCCTAAAAAAAAATGGAATTTTTTTTTAAAAAAACAAAAAAACACTCAATTAAGAGTGCTTTAAAAACGCGTCGTAACAAGGTTTTGAAGGAAAAAATTAGGTTCTTACCTAATTTAATTTTTTTAGTTTAGAACAAGAATGTTAAGAAAGAAATCAATACTTTCAGTACGATCTTTTATTGATGTGACAAGGTTTTGAAGGAAAAAGTAAGTTTTTATCTACTTTATTTATTTTCTAAAAAAAATTTTTTTATTTTTCATTTAAATTTAGGATGTTGAGAAAAAGATCAATACTTTCAGTACGATTTTTATTTAGTTGAATTTTTTAATTTTAATGAGAGATATATCATAATGTTTGGAAAAAGTTACTTAGTTTGCTTGTGCGATTAACTTATATGCATAGGATTTTTGAAACTCTTCTGGTCGATTGTGTCCGAGAGCACGTGATACAATTAAACAAGCCTTTCGATCAAGGACAACACCTTTTAATTCGCCTCGTAGATAAATTTTTTCTTTTTTATCTTTGATATCTTTGGGATCTCGCGCGACAAGAAGATAAAGACGTTTTGCGTATTCTGCACGATATTTATGAGGTTTTAAAGCAGATGGAACTTGAAACACACGCTTTTTACCAGCTAGTTTAAATTCTTCAACAAGCCTTTCTAATTCTTCTTTGTCTCGCGTAATAATCGGAACCCATCGGTCTCGTGCTCCTTTTGATTTATGCTTTTTACCAATAATTTTAAGATAATATTGGCCATCCTCACGTTGGTAGAGGGAGTCTCCAGTAATAGCTTTTAATTCATTTTTTCGTAGCCCAGTGGCAGATACGATTGAGAACCAGCGATTATTTGTTTCTTCAGACATCCTGTCGTCATTAGACTTCAAACGATTATTCTTTTTGTCGGCTCGATATCGAATATCTGTTGCAACAAAAGCGGTAGAAGGTACTCCTAAAACTTTGGCTAATGCTGCTTTATAGGTTGACTGGGTTGGAGCAGAAAGTCCTAATTTCTTACAATGTTCTAAGTATTGATTCACTAAGTCAATCCATCCCTCAATATCGTTAGATTTATCAAGAGCTTCTAAATCTTCGGTAGTAGTTATTGAGGCAACAAAGGAAGCAAATCTGCTCCAGGAACCAGCGTAGTTATGAAGAGTTCGGTCGGTATGGATTAAATGAATGTCCTCTCCCGTTTTTTTGGATTCATTTCGCTTGATACCCTTTCCTTTTTTAAAGCGCGTGACTAGATTAGTTAGTCCTTTTGATTGGACGAATTGTTTACGGCCTTCGAAAGTAGTTAGAGAATCCATCTGTTGTTTCTTAGCTTTCTCTTTAGCTTTTCGTCGATCAGCACGACTACGTCTCTTCTTTGTCATAGTTCTTTCCTTTCTATAGTAGATAATGTGCTTTTAAAGAAGATCTTAAGAAAAATCTTAAGGTCTTTTTTATTCAAGTTGAAGTAGTGCAGTGACTTAAGCTTATATTCACTGATGTAGTATCTTCCCTTTGCTTAGGGCGCTTCTTAATTGATGGCTAAGAAGATAACCAAGTCATTTTACAACATGACAAGTTGACTCAATTCAAATAAGATGTAGAGTTCCATCTTGCAGAAAAAAATCTGTTGTTTTTTCTTGTTAGTCTTTTTCAGGTTTAAATGCTCTGAATTTAGCGACTGAGCTAAGCTAGTTTTTGTATTTGATTTTTAGACTTTTGTTATTTACTTTAGTTTTTATACTTTGATTTTTTACTTTGTTATGATCAAAAAATTTTTTTAACTGCTGTTGACATTACTTTTATTATCTATACATTTATTTTTTATTGGTAAATGAAATACAAAAATTGGTTCCTGTTATTTACTTTCGTTTTTTACTTTTATTCTTTACTTTGTTACGATCAAAAAATTTTTTTTAAACTGCTATTGACATCTCTTTTATTATCTATACATTTATTTTTTTTTAGTTAATGAAATACAAAACTGGTTCTTTCCTAACCCAGCTTAAACCTACTGTTTCCACGATAGCTACCTCCTTTCAAACATAAAAAACGTAGCTATATTAGTTACGTCTCTACTCAATCAATTATCTTGATATTATTAGTATGCCATAAATTTTAAAATAAAAAAATTAGGATAAGATTTTTTTACGTTATTCACTTTTACCTAGTACTGTGTGTTTAGCGTGACTTACACATACGTTTCTGTCAACGCTAAACACACAGAAAAATCAGAATCGCAAAAAAATTGAGGGATGAGAGAAAGAGGTATAAGTACAAAAAAATTGAGAAGTAAACAACACCGTTATCAGTTTTTTTTAATTTTTTATTTTTATAATTTGGAAAAATGGCATACTATATACAGAGAGAAAGTAGGAGGTTGCATATGTATGAAGCATATGTTTTTTTTATTACAGGCCTAGTACATGAACTTGGCCCTCCAGACATTGGTATCATTCAATTTATTTTTAAACTCAATAAACAACAAAAGGAGAATAAAATGAACGTTTATAAAGAGTATTTATCTAAAAAAATTTTAGAGACTGTAAATATCGAAATTGAAACAGGTGCGGATTTTGATGTCACTGTTAATTTTTGCCGTGATGAATATAATTTTTATCTAACTTTATCTCGTGAAGGAGAAGAACTAGAGTTTGATTTCATTGATGATAGGTTGAATTTGATTATTTATCACTGTTGCCATGACAAACTATATTATAGTATTACAGAAATGAATGAGATTTTAAATTTCAAATACGCAATTGATATGTTAGTTGAGTTGTTCGTGACCAATAAATGGTATACGTTTGTACCAGATTTAACTACTCATAATCTCTGGAAATTGGTTGAACAGTATAAAACAGGTGAATTAAGAGATTATTATTAAGATTGAAATATCTAATTATTGAAAAAAAGGTAACTAGACGTTACAATAAAACATGTGAATTAGTTTTTTTAAATATCTGATAGTAAGAGATAGTTAAAAAGGGATTATGAAATGAAAACTCCAAAGCTATATAATGAATTGATTAATGAGAAAAAAATTACAAATGAAATTATTGCAGAATGTATATATTCTGTGAATAAACGAGCTAAAAATTATCGTGATAAAATTAAAGAATACAAAAATGGAAGCTTCCATCAGCATTTGGAGAGTAATATTGAAAAAGCGGAAGAGGAAATGGGGAAATACTATCAGCTAAAAGAAGAATTTTTGAAAGTATTTACCCCGAATCTGATCCACAAACAATTCATTGGAGAAGAGAAAAAAAGAGTATTTAGTTATGAAAAAAACTATGAGAAATTGTTGAAAGAAAAAACTAATGATATTTTTTGGAAAAATAGTTACTATGATTACGACAAAGATATGGGGATCGAGTTTTTTGATTATCATCTAGGAACAAAAAAATATCTATATTTCTTATATTACGAAATTGGGGAATATAGTTTTCATTCACCCGTTTCTGAGAAAATTGCTGAAAGCAATACAGAATTAGAAATTCAAGAAATCGACGAAAATTTCAAAACTCATGGCTCTAAGATTGAAGGATTGCTGTCAATGCAATTTGTAAAAAAAGTCTTGTAATTACTGCAAAACGATGATTATACAATTGTGAATCTAGTGTAAATAAAAACGCACCATTTTTGGTGCGTTTTTATTTTTTGTGCTATAATAGAAATAAATAAAAGGAGGAGTTACATGATTGGAGAAAATATAAAAACGTTACGTAAAACACATAAATTAACCCAGCCTGAGTTTGCAAAGATTGTTGGTATCTCTAGAAATAGTCTGAGTCGTTACGAAAATGGGACAAGTCGAGTTTCGACAGAATTAATAGATCGTATCTGCAAGAAATTTAATGTTTCGTATATCGATATCGTAGGGGAGGAAAAAATGCTCACACCAGTAGAAGATTATCAATTAACTCTGAAAATTGAAGTGATTAAAGAACGAGGGGCGAATATCTTAGCGCAACTTTATCGTTTTCAAGATGAACAAGGAATTGCATTTGATGATACTTCTAATCCTTGGGTTCTAATGAGCGATGATTTGTCTGATTTGATTAATACGAGGATTTATCTTGTTTCAACTTTTGAGGATATAGAGCGATTTAATGGCTATTTGGATGGTATTGAACGTATGCTAGAACAAGCTAGTCATCTGGTGGTGGCTTAATGAAACTAGAAGAATTTAGTCAAGATAATTTTGAACAAGCCTCCAAACGGCTTATCCGTTCTTTAACTCGTGGAAAAACAACCTCATCTCATCCTAAGGCTATTTTGCTCGGTGGACAGAGTGGTGCTGGGAAAACAACGATTCATCGTATTAAACAAAGGGAATTTCAAGGTAATATCATTATCATTGATGGGGATAGTTATCGCTCTTTTCATCCGAACTACCTTGGTCTACAGGAAAAGTATGGCAAAGATAGCGTGGATTATACCAAAGTATTCGCGGGACAAATGGTTGAATATCTTGTAGATGAGTTGAGTAAAAAAGGTTATCATTTGTTAATCGAGGGTACCTTGAGAACAACAGAAGTTCCCCGAAAAACGGCCCAATTATTGGCAACTAGAGGATATCAAGTCTCACTTGCACTGATTGCGACCAAGCCAGAATTATCTTATCTCAGTACCTTGATACGTTATGAGGAGCTCTACGCCATAGATCCTAATCAAGCGAGAGCGACTCCCAAAGAGCACCATGATGGAATTGTAGAATATTTAGTTGATAACTTACGAGAGTTAGAAAATGACAAAATTTTTAATCAAATTCAAATTTATCAAAGAGATCAATCGTGTGTTTATGATTCGGAAGTAGATCAAATCTCAGCAGCAGAACATCTACACGAATGCCTATTTGGAAAATGGAGTAAGGTGGAGGAAGAGATGTTGAAGATGGGACAGGAACGGTTGAGAGAGCTGGGTATGAGAACTCCAAAATAGGAGAGAATTTTTATGTATTTAAAAAGTTTATCAATAAAAAATTATAGAAAATATGGCGAAGAAGTTCAGGTAATTAACTTCGCTCATAGCAAATGGCCGGAAATTCCAGAAGATGAAGATGAAACAGAGAAAATAAATATAACAGAAGAGTATATATCAAAAAGTTCGTCATTAATTGTAGGTAAAAATAATTCTGGTAAAAGTACAATTGTCAAATTATTGAATACACTACAAAATAGTAAGTCAGGTAGTCGTAGTGTTTTTAAATATACCGATTTTAATTTAAAAATATTATCAGATTGGTATCACGAAAATATTGACAATAAATCTGAAGAAGAGATAGAAAGTATTGATCAATCTTATTTTCCTAAACTAGAGTTTCAGTTGATATTAGGAATCGATGATGGAAATGATTTGATTTCAAGTTTCGAAGATATATTAGTTGTAAGTGGTATAAAAACAGTAGAAACTCAAGAAAATCAAGATATTGCGGAAGTAACTATCGATATTAAGTATGAAGTGGCGGATGAGAAATCTTTTAAAGAAGAGCTTATTAAACTAAAAAAAAGTAATTCAGAAACAGATAATCAGCAAGATAAAAATATCGTATATAAAAAAGAGATTCAATATCGACAATTTTTAGGTTTATTTAGCAGTAATTATTTTGTATTAAATTTTTATCCTATAGGAAAAGAGGAGCCTGCTAAAGAATTTTCTCTATCTTCATTGCTAAAGGTAGAAACAATAGAGGCAAATACGGTTAAAAATGACAAGACACTTTCGCAAGCTTACAATAAAATAGTCTCAACTTATATAAAAAATAATGATATAGCTACAATTGATAAATTAGTTGGTGACATTAATTATCAAGTAAAGGATATGGTTGATACCAATATCAAGAATATTCTTCAGAGTGCAGTATCAAGCATTGAATCAACTAAGAATTTAAAGATGAATTTACATCCAGATGTAACTTTAGAGAAAATTTTTGCAAATAGTATTATTTATGAGTATCAAGAGGGAAATAATAATATACCTGAAAGCCAGTTTGGTATGGGATATACAAACTTGATGGTTATTATTGCAAAGATTGTTGACTACATTGAATTATACAGCAAGAAAGATATTAATGGTTCAGTAAATATTCTTTGTATTGAAGAACCGGAGTCGTTTATGCATCCCCAGATGCAGGAGCTGTTTATAAAGAATATTTCAAAAGCAATCGCTACCTTATTAGGAAAAAAACAGCAGCTAGATACATTTCAAATTATCATTACGACTCACTCAACACATATTTTGAACAGTAAGATTCAATCAGGAAATACACTTAATAATATTAGTTATCTAGGTCAAGCAGGTGTAAATAATATCATAAAGAACATAAGTGATGACGCAATAGTATCTGGTAGAAATATTGATAAAAAAGCTTATGAATATATCAAAAAATATTTAAGACTAGAGGTATCAGATATTTTCTTTGCTGATGCAGTTGTTTTAGTTGAGGGAGTTTCTGAAGAAACTTACCTGAGATATGAGATTGATAAACACCCAATATTGAAGAAGCATCATATTAAAGTTTACAGAATTGATGGAGCATACGCTCACCAGTTTATTAGTTTATTGGACTTATTAGAAATTAAAACTGTTATTTTTACAGATTTAGATTTAAAAAGATCTGAATCCGAAAAGAAAGTTGATATAAAAGATAATGATGATCCTGATCCTGATGTGATTCCACAAAACATATCAGATTTAGAGAGTAAATATGCAGCTGCAACGAGCTCCTTGAGTACGAATGGTACTCTGCAATATTTTATAAAAAAAGAGCTAAAAGATGAAGAAGCTAAATATGGTGAGATTAATAACAAGATAATCGAAAAGCTTAATAACAATGAAGAATTGATTATTGATTACAATAACATCACTATGTTCTCGCAAGGTAAAATAAATGGATATTATGCTACTAGCTTTGAGGAAGCAGTTGTTTTAACGAATGCAGGAAACGAAGATGAAAATAAATACAAGAAATCCTTGATTAAAGCACTACAATATGTCCATCCTAATATGAGGTATTTTGGTGATATTGATGAAACATCAGAAATAGCCGATAAATCTTATATGTATCAAGTTAAATTATCTGATGGAAAATCAAGGTTTTCTACTGGGATTGTATATTTATCTGTAACTGATGATGACTTCAGCCTTAAACAACCTCAGTATATTGAATCAGGTTTGAACTCACTTTGTAGTTATTTTAAGGAGTAAAATATGACATATACGATTAGTCCAGAAAATAAACAACTAGAGTTAGATATTCAGCAAAAAATTAATGAATGTTTAGATAACTTTGAGAGTTTTTGTTTTGATGCTGGTGCTGGTGCAGGGAAGACCTATGCACTTCAAAAATCAATTGAACATATTTTGAAGAGTGAGGGAGAAAATTTAAAGTTAAGAAATCAAAAAATCTTATGTATTACATATACTAATGCTGCAAAAGATGAGATTCTGGCTCGACTTGGAAAAAATTCTTCGGTAATAGTTTCCACAATTCATGAATTTCTATGGGGATTTATTTCTATTCAGCAAGAGTTACTGACTATAGAACATAAGAATAAAATAATTGATGAACTCCATGCTATTGATTATAAAATAAATGAAAATTCTCCTTCTAACAGTGTTAATCTAGTTGATTTCCAAAATAAGATTAATGATGATAAATTTATGAAAATTTTCTACAATACACCTAGTTCTCCTGCAGAGAATTTTAAAGCTATTATAAGAAAGCATGATAAATACTTTTCTCCCTATTTAAGTAATGTTAGTAAGTTTAGCAGTTTAGTTAAGGATATTAATAAAAAGTATAAACTCGAAATAACATTAAAGGAAATTGAAGATAAAGAATCTAAAAAAATCATTTATAATCCAGTTCAAAACCGTGATAAACTTGAAAATTATGTCATTAGTCATGACACATTATTACTTTACTGTAAAAATATAATTACCAATAAAGATATATTAAAGAGATTATTTTCGGATAGGTATCCATATATTTTAATTGATGAGTACCAAGATACAGATGAAAAAGTTGTTGCTATTATTGATAGTATCAGGGAATATTCAAATTCTCGGAAAAAGTTAGCAGTAGGATTTTTTGGTGACTCCTTGCAAAATATTTATGGTTCAGGAGTGGGGATTCTTCCAAATAAACATGAATATAAAATCATTGAAAAAAAATTTAACCGACGTTCTTCTAAGCAGATTGTCGAGTTAATTGAAAAAATTAGAAATGACAATTTTGGTCAACAGTCTATATATAATGATTTTGATAATGGTTCTTATAATTTTTATGTCGCTGGTGATGAGTTTAACTTAGATACTTTTTTACAGGAAAATCAACTAATTAATAATACTGCTTACCTTCTTATGAAAAATGATGATATTTCTAAAGCAAGAGGATTTGATGAATTATTATCAGTACTGAAAAAGTTCCCCAGATTTAGTGGCAATAACTGGGATAATGTAAACAGTGAATTTCTACAGAAAAATCTACAACATATGGGGTGGTTCTTGAGAGAAATTCTAATTTTTATAGACTTTATTCAAAAATCAACAGATTGTAATTCAACTGTTAAGGAAGTTATTCAATTTATAGCAACGTCTAAATCATCACTAACTTTTGCAGTGTTGAAACAGTTTATTGACAATTTGAGAGAGATTAATCCATCAATACTTACAATCGATGAATGTCTTAGTAGAATCGTTAATATTCAAGAAGAAATATCAGGTAAAGAGATTTTAAGAAAAATATTTTCCATAGATGATACAGCAGACAACATTCTACTGAATATAAAGAATCGTGCTTATGATTATTTTTACTATTCTCAAGATTCGGAGGAATCGGAAAGAGAAACGGCAGTTGTTGATGAATTTTTTAATCTAGATATTTCTCAATTTATCAAGTGGTATAATTATATTTTTGATAATTTGAAAAATGAAGGAATTGGCTATTACACATTGCATGGCTCAAAGGGGCTAGAATTTGAAAATGTAGTTGTTGTGCTACAAGATAAATTTGCAAAAAAAGAAAATTATTGTAAGTATTTTTTTGAAAAATATAATACTTCAATTGATTCTGATTCACAATTTCAAGAAGTTCGCAATCTTTTATACGTTGCTTTTTCAAGAGCCAAGAAAAATCTTCATGTAATTTATAAAAATAATAATCCAGAACATTTATTAGAGAATATAAAGGATATTTTTCAAGAAATTCACAATTTAAATTCATATTAGACCTATGTTTATGAAGTTTTGCTCTTTCATTTTTTATGTAAGTAGAAAATTTAAGTTGGACTATACTTGTAAAGCAATTCTAGCTGATTCCTAGATACGATTATATCATCAAACTGATTTTGAAAAAATATAAATACAAAATTTACAAAACAATAACAATTTAAATGGTGTGAACTTTTTGGTAAAATCTAGCTCAATTCGTGTATTTTCAGGGTAAAATTCACACCATTCAACTGAAATTTATTCAAATTAGATGAAATTCTGTTTTCTGTAAATGTTGGAAAACATTGATTTTAAGACCATCTTGAAACTTATTCAAATAGAAATGTTTCCAACCAGGTCTTAAGAAAGCTCGTAAAGCATCAAATAATAGAAGAATAAAATTTAATATAAAAAATCCCATCAGAATATTTCTGGTGGGATTTTTGGTGGGGAACCAATCAATTTTGATTGATTTTTAACCTTTTATAATAACTGAAAATGCTGTTAAATCAACCATTTCACTTCAAATCATGTTTATAAATCATTCCCACTCAACGGTTGCAGGTGGTTTACTTGTAATGTCGTAGACGATACGGTTAACGTGATCCACTTCATTTACGATACGTACAGAAATCTTTTGAAGGACTTCCCAAGGAATTTTGGCAAAGTCAGCTGTCATACCATCGATAGAAGTGATCGCACGAATGGCGATGGTGTAGTCATAAGTACGACCATCACCCATAACACCGACTGAACGAACGCCTGTGTTGACAGTGAAGTATTGCCAGATATCGCGGTCAAGACCAGCTTTAGCAATTTCTTCACGAAGGATGGCGTCTGATTCACGGACAGTTTCTAGTTTTTCTTCAGTGATTTCGCCCATGACACGGATAGCAAGTCCTGGTCCTGGGAATGGTTGGCGCCATACGATGTGGTCTGGCATACCAAGCTCTGTACCGAGGGCACGGACTTCGTCTTTATAAAGAGTGTTCAATGGTTCAATCAGTTCAAACTGCATGTCTTCTGGAAGACCACCAACGTTGTGGTGTGATTTGATGGTTTGAGCTGTGTCAGTACCAGACTCAATCACGTCAGTGTAAAGCGTCCCCTGAGCAAGGAATTTCACATCTTTGAGCTTGCTTGCTTCGTCATCAAAGACATAAACAAACTCGTTACCAATAATCTTCCGTTTTTGTTCAGGATCAGATACACCTGCAAGTTTATCAAGGAAACGTTTCGCAGCATCAGCTTTGACGATGTTCAATCCAAACTTACCACCAAGCATGTCCATAACTTGATCCGCTTCCCCTTTACGGAGAAGACCATGATCTACAAAGATACAGATTAATTGATCACCGATCGCTTTTTGAAGAAGAACTCCAACAACAGAAGAGTCAACACCACCTGATAGGCCGAGAAGAACACGCTTGTCACCTACAGTTTCACGGATTTTCTTGATCTGCATATCGATAAAGTTGTCCATTGACCAATCGCCTTTAGCCTTACAGATGTTAAGGGCAAAGTTGCGAAGGATATCATTCCCGTATACAGAATGGCGCACTTCTGGGTGGAATTGGATACCGTAAATGTGCTTTTCTGGGTTTTCAATAGCTGCATAAGGACAGTCAGCAGAAGTTCCAGTACGAACAAAATCAGCTGGAATTTCTGTTACAGCATCACCATGGCTCATCAAAACAATCTGTTCTTCAGGAGTCCCTTCAAAGAGGGCAGAAGTGGTATGAGTAAGTGGTGATTGGCCATACTCGCGGTTACCAGCATCACCTGCAGGAACAACTTTTCCTCCAAGTTTATGAGTTAAAAGTTGCATACCATAGCAGATTCCCAAAATTGGAATGCCAAGTTCAAAAATTTCTGGATCAATATCAAATGAACCATCTTCGTATACAGAGTTTGGTCCACCAGAGAGGATGATCCCTACAGGGTTAATGGCACGAACCTCTGCAGCTGAGATTTTGTGACTTTTTAGCTCTGAAAAAACACCAATTTCACGAATACGGCGGGAAATCAGCTGGTTGTATTGGCTACCATAGTCCAGCACGATGATTTTTTCGACATCTTGCAAATCAGTTGAAATGTTGCTCATCATTTTCCTTTCTTAAAAGAAATATCTTTTTCAATATTCTATCACAAATAGGGGCGAATTACCAACTAAACAAGGCAAAGTTTGACTTTTTCTTAGCAAATACGGTACAATGGAGAAAATAAAGAAAAGAAGTGAGAATCATGTTACCAGCTTATATGAAAATCCACGATCAGATCAAGAAGGATATAGATGAGCATCATTGGAAAATCGGAGAGAGACTTCCAAGTGAGCGAGATTTAGCTGAACAGTTTCAAGTTAGCCGGATGACATTACGCCAGGCTATCTCCCTCTTGGTTGAGGAAGGAGTTTTGGAGCGTCGTGTAGGAAGTGGGACCTTTGTCTCTAGCACTCGTGTCCAAGAAAAAATGCGGGGAACGACTAGTTTTACGGAGATTGTCAAATCTCAAGGGAAAGTCCCTTCTAGCCAGCTCATTTCTTACAGAAGAACCATTCCAAATGAGCAAGAGGTCGCTAAGCTAGGGATTACTCCGACAGAGAATATTATCCGCATGGAACGGGTGCGTTATGCTGACCAAGTACCGCTAGTCTATGAAGTCGCATCCATCCCTGAGAAATTCATTAAGGATTTCAAAAAAGAAGAAATCACCAGTCATTTTTTCCAAACCTTGCAGCAACATGGCTACCGGATTGGCAAATCCCAACAGACCATTTATGCGAGATTGGCTAAGGAAAAAATTGCTCACTATCTAGAAGTCGAAAAGGGGCATGCCATTTTAGCCTTGACCCAGGTCTCTTATCTTGAAGATGGGACGGCTTTCGAGTACGTAAAGAGTCAATACGTTGGTGAACGCTTTGAATTTTATCTTGAAAATAACTAGTCTAGAAAGGCTAGTTTTTTGTTTTAGAAAAGATTAGAATTGTCAAAACAATCTGTCTAGGCTTGATTTTATCCATTATTTACTATAAAATGAGAAGGAAAAACGTCAAACTTTTATATTGCAAATAGGAGAAAAAATGACAAAAACATTAAAACGTCCTGAGGTTTTATCACCTGCAGGGACTTTAGAGAAACTGAAAGTAGCTGTTCAATATGGTGCGGACGCAGTCTTCATCGGTGGGCAGGCCTATGGTCTTCGTAGCCGTGCTGGAAACTTTACTTTTGAACAGATGGAAGAAGGAGTCCAGTTTGCTGCCAAGTACGGTGCCAAGGTATATGTGGCTGCGAACATGGTTATGCACGAAGGAAATGAAGCTGGCGCTGGAGAATGGTTCCGTAAGTTGCGTGACATTGGGATTGCCGCAGTTATCGTGTCAGATCCAGCCTTGATTATGATTGCAGCAACAGAAGCACCAGGTTTAGAAATCCACCTCTCTACTCAGGCCAGTGCCACTAACTATGAAACTCTAGAGTTCTGGAAAGAACTTGGTCTAACTCGCGTGGTTTTGGCCCGTGAAGTTTCAATGGAAGAATTGGCAGAAATTCGCAAACGTACAGACGTTGAGATTGAAGCCTTTGTCCACGGAGCCATGTGTATTTCTTACTCAGGTCGCTGTACGCTATCAAACCACATGAGTATGCGTGATGCCAACCGTGGTGGTTGTTCACAGTCTTGCCGTTGGAAATACGATCTTTACGACATGCCATTTGGTCAAGAACGCAAGAGTCTTAAAGGTGAAATTCCAGAAGAATTTTCAATGTCAGCCGTTGACATGTCCATGATTGACCATATTCCAGATATGATCGAAAACGGTGTAGACAGTCTCAAGATTGAAGGTCGTATGAAGTCTATCCACTATGTTTCAACTGTGACCAACTGTTACAAGGCAGCTGTAGATGCTTATCTCGAAAGTCCTGAGAAATTTGAAGCCATCAAACAAGACTTGGTGGACGAGATGTGGAAAGTTGCTCAACGTGAATTGGCAACAGGTTTCTACTATGGTACGCCGTCTGAAAATGAACAGTTATTTGGCGCACGTCGTAAAATTCCTGAATACAAGTTTGTCGCTGAAGTGGTTGCTTATGATGATGCGACTCAAACGGCAACCATTCGTCAACGAAATGTCATCAACGAAGGCGATCAAGTTGAGTTTTATGGACCAGGTTTCCGTCATTTTGAGACTTATATAGAAGATCTTCATGATGCCAAGGGCAATAAAATCGACCGTGCTCCAAATCCAATGGAACTCTTGACAATCAAGGTCCCACAACCTGTTCAAGCAGGGGACATGGTCCGCGCTCTCAAGGAAGGTCTTATCAATCTCTATAAGGAAGATGGAACCAGCGTTACAGTTCGTGCCTAGAGAAGGAAATGTGAATGAATCAAGCACAAGGTTTGTTAGTTGATAATGAAGGTAGATGTATTCATTACCATGGTGAAAAGGATATCGTTTCCCTCCAGTGTTATGAGTGTAAAAAATACTATGCTTGTTATCAGTGCCACAATGCTATGGAAACGCATTTGTTTTCGCCCTATCCCTTGATGCTTTCTGAGGATCGACCGATCTTATGTGGGGGTTGTAAGAGGACAATGACTTTCCAAGATTACCAAAAACAGATGGCTTGTCTTTACTGCAGTGCACCATTTAATCCAGGTTGTAAACAACACTATTCCTACTATTTTAAATAAAATGAATCGATCCAAGTTCTTAACTTGGATTTTTCAGTTTGTTTCAGAAAATATAGTAAAATCAAGAAAAACACGCAATCTAAAATGGAAAAACTTTTTATAAAATAGTGTAAAAATAGCAAAAATAGAAATATATTATCTGAAACGCTTCCAACGTAAGTAAAAAGTTGACAAAAACAAATTTTAGGACTAAACTAAGTAAGTAAATTTTAAATAAAAGGAGAATTCATCATGAATTTAACATTTTTCGGTCTTTGTCTTGCCTGTATGGGTGTATCTCTTGCAGAAGGTATGTTGATGAACGGTTTGTTCAAATCAGCAGCTCGCCAACCAGACATCATCCCACAATTACGTAGCTTAATGATCATGGGGATTGCCTTTATTGAAGGAACGTTCTTGGTTACCCTCGTCTTTTCATTCGTCATCAAATAGACAAATGGAACGAGAAGAAAAGGGAGGATTCTAGATGGAAGAAAGTATCAATCCAACCATCAATATTGGTCCTGTTACCTTTGATTTAACCATGTTAGCCATGACCTTGTTGATTGTGGGAGTTGTTTTTGGCTTTATCTATTGGGCAAGTCGCAATATGACTTTGAAACCCAAAGGAAAGCAAAATGTACTTGAGTATTTCTATGACTTCGTTATTGGATTTACAGAACCTAACATTGGTAAAAGCTACATGAAAGACTACTCGCTCTTTTTCCTTTGTCTATTTCTATTTATGGTACTGGCAAATAACCTCGGTTTGATGGCGAAACTTCAAACTACAGATGGGACAAACCTTTGGACATCGCCAACTGCAAATCTCCAGTTTGACTTGGCCTTGTCATTTGGAATTATCCTGATGACCCATATTGAAGGGATTCGTCGCCGTGGGATTAAAAAATATCTAAAAGCCTATATCACACCTGGCTTTATGACTCCCATGAATATCTTAGAAGAGTTTACCAACTTTTTATCACTTGCCTTGCGGGTGTTCGGAAATATCTTTGCTGGAGAAGTGATGGCTAGTTTGCTAATCACTCTATCTCATCAAGCTCTATATTGGTATCCAGTTGCTTTTGGTGCTAACTTGGCTTGGACAGCCTTTTCTGTCTTTATTTCCTGCATCCAAGCCTATGTGTTTACCATGTTGTCTTCTATGTACTTAGGAAATAAGATAAATGATGGAGAAGAGTAGAAAGGAGTAACAGATGCACGTAACAGTAGGTGAATTAATTGGTAACTTTATTTTAATCGCTGGCTCTTTTATCCTTTTGATTGTCTTAGTTAAGAAATATGCGTGGTCAAACCTGACAAGTGTCTTCGAAGAAAGGGCAAATAAAATTGCTGCTGATATTGATGGAGCTGAACAAGCTCGTCAAAAAGCAGAAACTCTTGCTCAAAAACGTGAAGATGAATTGGCTGGTAGTCGCAACGAAGCCAAAACAATCATTGAAAATGCTAAAGAGACTGCAGAGAAGAGTAAAGCAGATATTCTAGCAGATGCTAAAGTAGAAGCAGGTCGCTTAAAAGAGAAGGCGAATCAAGAAATTGCTCAGAATAAAGCTGAAGCTTTGCAAAGTGTTAAGGGCGAGGTGGCAGATTTGACGATTAGTCTCGCTGGTAAAATCATCTCAAAAAACCTTGACAGTCATGCTCATAAGGAACTCATTGATCAGTATATCGATCAGCTAGGAGAAGCCTAATGGACAAGAAAACAGCAAAGGTAATTGAAAAGTACAGCATACCTTTTGTCCAATTAGTGATTGAAAAAGGAGAAGAAGATCGGATTTTTTCAGATTTGGATCAAATCAAGCAAGTTGCAGAAGAAACGGGCTTACCTTCTTTTTTAGCTCAGGTGGCAGTTGATGAGTCTGATAAGGAAAAAACAGTTGGTTTTTTTCAAGACTCTGTCTCACCTTTAATGCAAAACTTTATTCAGGTTCTGATTTACAATCACAGAGCAAATCTTTTTTATGATATCATTGTTGATTGTTTGAATCGTCTTGAAAGAGAAACCAATCAGTTTGTAGTCACGATTTCTTCAGCTCATCCTTTGACGGACGAACAGAAGGAACGTCTGCTCCCATTGATAGAGAAAAAAATGTCTCTGAAAGTACGGAGTATTAAAGAACAAATTGATGAAGGACTCATTGGTGGTTTTGTCATTTTTGCTAATCACAAGACAATTGATGTGAGTATAAAACAACAACTTCGAGTTGTTAAAGAAAATTTGAAATAGAAAGTGGTGTTCTTTTGGCAATTAACGCACAAGAAATCAGCGCTTTAATTAAGCAACAAATTGAAAATTTCAAACCCAATTTTGATGTGTCTGAAACAGGTGTTGTAACCTATATCGGGGATGGAATTGCGCGTGCTCACGGTCTTGAAAATGCCATGAGTGGAGAGCTGTTGATCTTTGAAAACGGCTCTTATGGGATGGCGCAAAACTTGGAGTCTACAGACGTTGGGATTATCATCCTTGGAGACTTTACAGATATTCGTGAAGGTGATACCATTCGCCGTACAGGTAAAATTATGGAAGTACCTGTGGGGGACAGCCTGATCGGACGTGTTGTCGACCCACTTGGTCGTCCAGTTGATGGTCTTGGTGACATCCATACTGACAAAACTCGTCCAGTAGAAGCACCAGCTCCTGGCGTTATGCAACGTAAGTCTGTATCTGAACCATTACAAACAGGTTTGAAAGCTATTGACGCGCTTGTACCGATTGGTCGTGGTCAACGTGAGTTGATTATTGGTGACCGTCAGACAGGGAAAACAACCATTGCAATTGATACAATCTTGAACCAAAAAGGGCAAGATATGATCTGTATCTATGTAGCGATTGGACAAAAAGAATCAACAGTTCGTACGCAAGTAGAAACACTTCGTCAGTACGGTGCCTTGGACTACACAATCGTTGTGACGGCTTCTGCTTCACAACCGTCTCCATTGCTCTTCCTAGCTCCTTATGCTGGAGTTGCTATGGCGGAAGAATTTATGTACCAAGGCAAGCATGTTTTGATTGTTTATGATGATCTTTCAAAACAAGCGGTCGCTTATCGTGAGCTTTCCCTCTTGCTTCGTCGCCCTCCAGGTCGTGAAGCCTTTCCAGGGGATGTTTTCTACCTCCACAGCCGTTTGCTTGAGCGCTCAGCTAAAGTTTCTGATGAGCTTGGTGGTGGATCAATCACAGCCCTACCATTTATCGAGACACAAGCGGGGGATATCTCTGCCTATATCGCAACCAACGTGATTTCTATCACTGACGGACAAATCTTCCTCGGTGATGGTCTCTTCAATGCGGGTATTCGTCCAGCTATCGATGCGGGTTCATCTGTATCTCGTGTAGGTGGTTCTGCACAAATCAAAGCTATGAAGAAGGTTGCTGGTACACTTCGTATCGACCTTGCTTCATATCGTGAGTTGGAAGCCTTCACTAAGTTTGGTTCTGATTTGGATGCGGCTACTCAAGCTAAGTTAAATCGTGGACGTCGTACCGTTGAAGTTCTGAAACAACCAGTTCATAAACCATTACCTGTTGAGAAACAAGTAACCATTCTTTATGCTTTGACACATGGTTTCTTGGATACGATTCCTGTAGATGACATTGTTCGTTTTGAGGAAGAGTTTCATGATTTCTTTGATGCACAACATCCAGAGATTTTGGAAACTATTCGTGAAACAAAAGACTTGCCAGAAGAAGCAGTCTTGGATGCTGCGATTACAGAGTTTCTCAATCAATCCAGCTTCCAATAAGAATAGAGGTGTCAAATGGCAGTATCTCTAAATGATATTAAAACAAAAATCGCCTCAACAAAAAATACGAGTCAAATCACCAATGCCATGCAAATGGTATCGGCTGCCAAGTTAGGTCTCTCTGAAGAAGCAGCACGCAACTTTCAAGTTTATGCTCAGAAGGTTCGTAAGCTTTTGACGGATATTCTGCATGGTAACGGATCTGGTGGTTCTACCAATCCGATGCTCATCAGTCGCCCAGTTAAGAAAACAGGCTATATCGTTATTACTTCAGACCGTGGCTTGGTTGGAGGTTATAATGCTTCCATCCTTAAAGCTGTGATGGAGCTGAAAGAAGAATACCATCCAGATGGTACAGGTTTTGAGATAATTTGTATTGGTGGTATGGGAGCTGATTTCTTTAAGGCTCGTGGCATTCAACCAATCTATGAACTACGTGGCTTGGCCGACCAACCTAGTTTTGATGAAGTTCGTAAAATTATTTCAAAAACGATTGAAATGTATCAAAATGAACTTTTTGATGAACTCTATGTCTGCTACAACCATCATGTCAATACTCTCACAAGTCAAATGCGTGTGGAACAAATGCTGCCGATTGTTGACTTAGATCCAAATGAAGCGGATGAAGAGTATAGTTTGACATTTGAGTTGGAAACGAGTCGTGATGAGATTCTAGAGCAATTGTTGCCACAGTATGCTGAAAGTATGATTTACGGGGCTATTATCGATGCCAAGACAGCTGAAAATGCTGCAGGTATGACAGCTATGCAGACAGCGACTGATAATGCCAAAAAGGTCATCAATGATTTGACAATCCAGTATAACCGTGCCAGACAGGCGGCGATTACACAAGAAATTACAGAAATCGTAGCGGGGGCTAGTGCCTTAGAATAAGGCTTTGCTTCCCTCGTATTAAAATGAACTTATACTCAATGAAAATCAGAGAGCAAACTAGGAAGCTAGCTGCAGGCTGTACTTGAGTACGGTAAGGCGACGCTGACGTGGTTTGAATTTGATTTTCGAAGAGTATTAGGACCTAGTTGAGCTAGGAACCGATAGTATCTTATATAGAATAGGAGAAGGAGATGAGTTCAGGTAAAATTGCTCAGGTTATTGGACCCGTTGTCGACGTCTTGTTTGCAGCAGGGGAAACACTTCCTGAGATTAATAATGCACTTGTCGTCTACAAAAATGACGAAAGAAAAACAAAAATCGTCCTTGAAGTAGCCTTGGAGTTGGGTGATGGTATGGTCCGTACGATCGCCATGGAATCAACAGATGGTTTGACTCGTGGTATGGAAGTTTTGGACACAGGCCGTCCAATCTCTGTGCCAGTAGGTAAAGAAACTTTGGGACGTGTCTTCAACGTTTTGGGAGATACCATTGACTTGGATGCTCCTTTCGCTGAAGACGCTGAGCGTCAGCCAATTCATAAGAAAGCTCCAACTTTTGATGAATTGTCTACCTCATCTGAAATTTTGGAAACAGGGATTAAGGTTATCGACCTTCTTGCCCCTTACCTTAAAGGTGGGAAAGTTGGACTCTTCGGTGGTGCCGGAGTTGGTAAAACTGTCTTGATCCAAGAATTGATTCACAATATTGCCCAAGAACATGGTGGTATTTCAGTATTTACTGGTGTTGGGGAACGTACTCGTGAGGGGAACGACCTCTACTGGGAAATGAAAGAATCAGGCGTTATCGAGAAAACAGCCATGGTATTTGGTCAGATGAATGAACCACCAGGAGCACGTATGCGTGTTGCCCTTACTGGTTTGACAATCGCCGAATACTTCCGTGATGTAGAAGGCCAAGACGTGCTTCTCTTTATCGATAATATCTTCCGTTTCACTCAGGCTGGTTCAGAAGTATCTGCCCTTTTGGGGCGTATGCCTTCAGCCGTTGGTTATCAACCAACCCTTGCTACGGAAATGGGTCAATTGCAAGAGCGTATCACTTCAACTAAGAAGGGTTCTGTAACCTCTATCCAGGCTATCTATGTGCCAGCGGATGACTATACTGACCCTGCGCCAGCAACGGCCTTCGCTCACTTGGATTCAACAACTAACTTGGAACGTAAGTTGGTACAGTTGGGTATCTACCCAGCCGTTGATCCACTGGCTTCAAGCTCTCGTGCCTTGGCACCTGAGATTGTTGGTGAGGAGCACTATGCAGTTGCTGCTGAAGTCAAACGTGTCCTTCAACGTTACCATGAATTGCAAGATATCATTGCTATCCTTGGTATGGATGAACTCTCTGATGAAGAAAAGACTTTGGTTGCTCGTGCCCGTCGTATCCAGTTCTTCTTGTCTCAAAACTTCAACGTTGCCGAACAATTTACTGGTCAACCTGGTTCTTATGTACCAGTAGCGGAAACAGTTCGCGGCTTTAAGGAAATCCTTGAAGGAAAACATGACCATCTACCGGAAGATGCCTTCCGTGGTGTCGGTTCAATCGAAGACGTCATTGCTAAGGCTGAGAAAATGGGATTTTAAGAGGTGATCTATGGCTCATTTAACTGTCCAGATCGTGACACCAGATGGCCTCGTCTATGATCACCATGCCAGCTTTGTATCGGTACGAACTCTGGATGGTGAGATGGGGATCTTGCCACGACATGAAAATATGATTGCGGTTTTAGCGGTTGATGAAGTGAAGGTAAAACGAATCGATGACGATACTCATGTGAACTGGATTGCAGTGAACGGAGGAATTATCGAGATTGCCAATGACATCATTACTATTGTAGCAGACTCAGCAGAACGTGCTCGTGATATCGATATTAGCCGTGCCCAACGTGCTAAACTTCGTGCTGAACGTGAGATTGAAGAAGCACAAGATAAACACTTGATTGACCAAGAACGGCGAGCTAAGGTTGCTTTGCAACGTGCCATTAACCGTATCAATGTCGGAAATAAATTATAAAATAAAAATGAACTTGCTTAAGCAAGTTCATTTTTATTTTACATTAATGTTTAAATGTGATGCAAACGGCTTCGGGAACTCGGAAATCGTTAGAAAGCTCAGCTAATCGACCAGTTTCGGGATTACGTTTAAAGACGGTTGCATTATCTGAATCTTGGTGAACTGCAATTAGAAATTCTTGGTCAGGAGTTAAGTCGAAATCACGTGGTGTTTTACCATGACTTGGCACAATTTCTAATAATTCAAGACTACCATCAGCTAGGATGCTAAATACAGCAATGGAATCATGACCTCGGTTGGATGCATAGAGGTATTTGCCGTCTTTTGAAAGACGAATGGCAGCAGTAGCATTAAATTCCTCATATCCATCTGGCAAAGTCGAAATGACTTGCATGCGTTCAAATTCACCAACACCATCGTAAATCAAGACTTCAATGGTACTGTTGAGTTCACAGATGAGGTAGGCAATCTTATAATGATGATGGAAAACGATGTGGCGAGCGCCTGCTCCAGCTTGGCTGTGATAAGTGTAGAGTTTACTTAGTTTTCCTTCTGGGCTAACATCGTAGGTCGTTACTTCATCCGTTCCTAGATCACATGTGACGAGATACTGGTCAGGTGTTAGATCCGTAAAGTGTATATGTGGGGAAGATTGGTTTTCATGAGGACCTCGTCCGCTATGCTGATATAGATCTGTTTGGATGAGGTTACCATCCGATTGACGTTTATAAACTAGAACTTGACCTTTATGATAGTTGGCCCCATAAACGAGACCACGTTTTTCATCTACTGCCACATAACAATGAGGAGCGCCTTCTTCCACCACATGATTTAACAAAGTGCCGTCGGTCTTGTAAGCAGCGATTCCACCCAAGCCATCCTGGCTCCCTACAGTGTATAAGTGTTGCTGTTGGTCAAAGGCAAGGTAGGTCGGACTTGGTTCAGCAGCAAAGAGTTCAAGATTTGCAAGCTGGCCTGTTTCTGTATTAAAATCTGCCTTGTAAATCCCTTTAGATAAGCGACGAGTGTAAGTTCCAAAATAAACAGTTTCTTTCATGTCCATACCTCTTAATAATGATAAGTTCATTATACCACAAAATGAAATTCTTAACTGACTTTCATCATTTTTTGAAAATTACAGAAAACATCTTAGGGAGATTTATTTAGTTTTTACCTTGCTTTCAAAAATCAAAGTGATATAATAATCATATATTTGATTTAAAGGAGTGCCTTATGAAAAAACGTATTTTTCTAACGGCTGCAGTAGCAGTGTTGTCCTCAGCACTACTAGCAGCTTGTTCGTCTGGTGGTAAAAATGCCAACCAACCTGTGACTTATACTTATGTCTTCTCATCGGATCCCGCAACTTTGGACTACACAGTTTCTGGAAATTCCAGTACCAAACAGGTGACTGGGAATGTCATCGATGGTTTGCTTGAGAATGACCAATATGGAAATCTTGTACCGTCTGTAGCAGAGGACTGGAGTGTTTCTAAAGATGGTTTGACTTACACCTATAAAATCCGAAAAGGGATTAAGTGGTACACTAATGAAGGCGAAGAATATGGTGAAGTAAAGGCTCAGGATTTCGTGACAGGTTTAAAACATGCTGTCGCTAAGAAATCACAAGCCCTCTATCTCGTACAGGATTCAATCAAAGGGTTAGATGATTATATTAACGGTAAAACAAATGATTTTTCTACTGTTGGGATTAAGGCGACAGATGATTATACTCTTGTTTATACGCTTAATAATCCTGAATCTTTCTGGAATTCCAAGACAACGATGGGTGTTTTAGCACCAATCAATGAAGACTTTTTAGCCTCTAAAGGGGATGATTTTGGTAAACCTACTGATGTTACAAGTATTCTATACAATGGCCCTTACCTTCTGAAAGGTCTCACATCAAAATCTTCAATCGAGATGACAAAAAACCAAAACTATTGGGATAAAGGAAATGTCTTTATTGATGATATAAAATTGACTTTCTTTGATGGTCAAGATGCAGACTCTCTTGGTCGTGGTTTTGATGAAGGTCTCTACCCAGCAGCTCCCCTCTTTAAGAATTCTGCAAACTATGAGCGATTCAAAGAAAAATACAAAGATAACATTGTGTATAGTCAACAAAGAGGAGGTAGCTACTACATTTCAACTAATATTGACCGTGTAGCCTATAACCATACTTCTAAAACAACGGACGAAGAAAAGACATTTACTAAGAAAGCTTTGTTGAACAAAGATTTCCGCCAAGCCTTGGCTTTTGGAGCGGATCGTAAGGCTGCTGTCTCTCAAGTATTTGGTGATGAAGTTGCCCCTCGTAAATTACGTACTAGCTTTACACCTCCAACGTTTGTTCAAATTGGGGATCAATCTTTTGGTCAAGTAACAAAAACAGAACTTGACAAGTTGGATACTGCTTGGAGCGATGTTAGCTTAGATGATGCACAAGATTCACTTCATAATGTAGATAAAGCTAAAACTAAACTTGAAGCGGCTAAGAAAACTCTTCAAGCCGACGGTGTTCAGTTCCCTATTCATTTGGACTTGCCAGTATCCTCTACTCAAACGGATTTTGTACGTCAAGCTCAATCGTATAAACAATCAATAGAGGAAGCTCTTGGAGTTGAAAATGTCGTGGTTGATATCCAACAAGTTTCTGATGATGAATTGGGAAGTATGACCGTTCTTGCAACTTCAAAAGACAATATCGACTGGGATATCAATCCAAACAGTGGATGGAGCCCAGACTATGCAGATCCATCAACCTATCTTGATGCATTTGATCCAACATCTGGACCAACTCTTCTTGGAGCATTTGGTATTGCACCAGGATCAGATAGTTCAGCCATTAAGGCAGTAGGATTGGATAAATACAAAGAATTACTTGATGATGCAAACAGTGAGAAAACAGATCTCGAAAAACGCTATTCAAAATATGCTAAAGCTCAAGCATGGTTGACAGATAGTGCTTTGATCATCCCTGTTAACTCTGACGGTGCCCAAATGCTTGTTACAAAGAAAGTTCCAGGAACAGGAGCAGATGGTTGGGTCGGTGATAAAACAGGTGAAAACAGTTATAAATATCTGAAGATTCAAGATAAGATTGTGACAAGTAAAGAAATGGAAGAATTCCGTAAGAAATTTGCTGAAGAAAAAGCAAAATCAAACGAAGAATACCAAAAACAACTATCAAGTCATATTAAAGATTAAATAAATCTCCTCAATAGAGGAGATTTTTCTTTTTGTCTATTCATGTAAGCACTTTAAAAAAGAGTTATTTTAGTCTAAAAATGGTATAATGAGAGAATGACAGAAAGGATGTATTTATGGAACATAAAGAGAAACATTTTAGCCTATCTTGGTTCTTCAAGTGGTTTTTAGATAATAAAGCTATTACTGTATTCTTGGTGACCTTGTTATTGGGCTTGAACCTTTTCATTCTAAGTAAGATTAGTTTTATTTTTTTACCAGTTTTAGATTTTCTAGGAGTTGTCATGTTGCCAGTTATTTTATCTGGTTTACTTTATTATCTCCTCAATCCGATTGTTGACTGGATGGAGAAACACAAAATCAATCGTGTTCTTGCCATTAGTATTCTCTTTGTTATAATTGGTCTCTTTATCATTTGGGGGCTAGCGGTTGCTATTCCAAATCTGCAACGTCAGGTCTTAAATTTTGCGAAGAATGTGCCGACATACCTGGAAGATGCTGATAAGGTGATCAATGATCTTGTAACCCAACGTTTACCAGATGATTTTAGGCCACAGTTGGAGCAGGTTCTTGCCAATATTTCTACTGAGGCGACGATGTGGGCGAGCAAAATCTCTTCCCAAGCCGTTAACTGGGTGAGTGCCTTTGTCAGCAGTGTATCCCAGGTTATTGTAGCGGTCATTATCGTACCTTTCATGCTCTTTTATCTTTTACGAGATGGGAAAGGTTTGCGAGATTATTTGACCAAGTTTATTCCCACGAAGTTAAAGGAACCAGTAGGACAAGTTTTGTCAGATGTTAATAAACAGTTGTCAAACTATGTTAGAGGACAGGTTACAGTTGCTATTATAGTGGCGATTATGTTTATTATCTTCTTTAAGATTATTGGTCTCAGATATGCTGTGACCCTGGGGATTACGGCTGGTATCCTCAATCTAGTACCTTACCTAGGTAGTTTTCTAGCGATGTTGCCTGCTCTGGTTTTGGGATTAATAGCGGGGCCTGTCATGCTTTTGAAAGTGATTATTGTCTTTATTGTTGAACAAACGATTGAAGGTCGCTTCGTTTCCCCACTTATTTTAGGTAGTCAGCTAAATATCCATCCGATCAATGTCCTCTTTGTTCTCCTAACTTCTGGTTCTATGTTTGGTATTTGGGGAGTCTTGCTGGGAATTCCTGTCTATGCCTCAGCCAAGGTCGTTATCTCAGCTATCTTTAACTGGTATAAAAAAGTCAGCGGTTTGTATGAAGAAGAAGGGGAGGAAATCAAGAGTGAACAATAGTCAACGTATGCTCCAGGCTTTGGATGAACAGGATTTAAGCAAAGCAGATCATTATTTTCACAAAGCCCTCGAAACAGATTCAAGTGAAGTTCTTTACGAACTAGCAAGCTATTTAGAGGGAATTGGCTTTTATCCTCAAGCTAAAGAAATTTACCAAAAAATCGTTACAGAATTTCCAGAAGTGAATCTAAACTTAGCAAGCATTGCTAGCGAGGATGGCAATGTTGAGCAAGCCTTTGCTTACCTTGAGGAAATCACACCCGAAAGTGACTGGTACGTGTCGGCCTTGGCCTTGAAGGCTGACCTCTATCAGTTGGAAGGATTGACAGATGTAGCGCGTGAAAAGTTACTGGAAGCCTTAAATTACTCAGACGATCCCTTATTAGTTTTTGGTTTGGCTGAGTTGGATAGCGAGTTGGGAAATTATCAGGAAGCTATTCAGGGCTATGCTCAGTTAGACAATCGCTCTATCTATGAGCAAACGGGTGTCTCAACCTATCAGCGAATTGGCTACGCTTATGCCCAGTTAGGTAAGTTTGAAGCGGCAACTGAATTCTTAGAAAAAGCTTTAGAATTAGAATACGATGAGCAAACTGCCTTCGAACTGGCTAGTCTTTACTTTGATCAAGAAGAGTATCAAAAATCTGTTCTGTACTTTAAGCAGATTGATACCATTTCGCCAGATTTTGAAGGATATGAGTATGGTTATAGTCAAGCCTTGCACAAGGAACATCAGGTGGAAGAGGCCCTTCGTATCGCTAAACAAGGTTTGGAGAAAAATCCATTTGAAACTCGGCTCTTACTAGCTGCTTCACAGTTTTCGTATGAATTGCATGATCCTAGTAGTGCAGAGCAGTTTCTCCTTACTGCCAAAGAAGATGCAGAGGATACAGAAGAAATTTTCCTTCGCCTTGCAACCATTTATATGGAACAAGAACGGTTTGAGGACATTATCGCTCTCCAAAATCAAGAACCTGAAAATCTCTTGACCAAGTGGATGATTGCCCGTTCTTACCAGGAAATCGAGGATTTAGATAAGGCCTATGAGCTCTATCAGGAACTATCGTCTGACCTTAAGGATAATCCTGAGTTTCTGGAGCAGTATACTTATCTTTTGCGTGAATTGGGATATTTTGAAGAAGCTAAAGTGCAAGCTGAAGTTTATTTAAAACTCATTCCAGATGATGTTCAGATGCAAGAACTCTTAGAAACACTTTAAGGATTTCTAATTTTTGTAACATCTTGTTAACAGAAACGAATGACTTTAAATGAATGATTTGAAAGACCTCAGAGGTCTTTTCTTTTTTACTAATATAATATAAATGTTATAATTCCTTATAGATAATTTAGATGAGGTGTTGAACGATGAAAGTCTGTTATACCCTATTAAATAAGAGCTTAAAGACATGATTTGAACATCGAACTACTATGAAATACTTGACAAATTTATATAAGAATATATATTAATAAATAAGGGAGTCTATCCCCAAAAATAAAGGAGGCAATGTTGTGAAAAAGATTAATAAAAAACTTTCTCATGCATTCATGGCGCTATTGTTAGTAGCTTCAGTATTTATCCCAGTACTAAGAACTAGCAATGTGGTTAAAGCTGCTGAACTACCATCTAGTAGCTATACGCTAACGACAGTACCGACAATTAACAATAATAAGTTAGTTGACGGTGCAGAGTATGGTGAAGGGAAATTTTACCTTCAAACCACTTACAAGTTCGACAACTCAACAACGTTGAAGAATGGTGACTTTATGGTTTATAAAGTGCCAAATGAATTCAAAATTGAATCAGATTCAACTACAGAAATCTTTGGTAATGATGGAGTCACTAAGGTTGCTGAGTTAACGACAAATAAGTCTGCAAATACAGCGACTGTGACGGTAAGTAACGAAGATTATTTTGCTAACTTACCTGAAGAGAAACAAATTTTGGCCTTATTTACTGTTGTATGGGCTGATAATGTTGAACTCAATAAATCATATCCAATCGACATTCCTGGAGCAGGAGTATACAATTTGACTCGTATTGTTCCAGATGAGGATCCAACAGGATTTACTAAATGGGGAGTTCAAGATAAGAACGATCCAAATTATATTAATTGGTATATTCGCGTAAACAAATATGCTAATCCTTATGAAGGTGTTTCGATTCAAGATACAATCCCTGAAGGGCAAGTATTAGCTAGTGAGATTACAGGTTACTACTTTACTGAATGGGGTAAGGATGAGCATCATCCTCTTTTGAATCCAAGTCACATTGTTGTTCAAGATTCTAATCACTTCACTATTACTCCAAATGGTAATGGTGATCTAACTAACCAAGGTTTGTATGTAGTTTATAAGACTCGTATCACCGCTCCAGTTGATAATACAACAAAGAAAGCTTTCAATAACGTTAAAATTACGACTTCGACTGAAAACTTTGATGTAGAAGGTTTTGCACCATTAACCACAACTGAAGGTATTAGTTCTGGTTCACGTTCTACAGAAGTTTCATTTGAAGTTTCTAAGCAGTTAAAAGGAAAAGACTTAACTGCTGAAGAATTTAGCTTCCAACTGCTTGATCCAAACGGATCAGTTATTGAAACTGTTAAGAACGATAAAGATGGCAAAGTGAAATTTAAAGCCGTTAAATTCTCTACAGTGGGTACTTATAAGTATCAGATCAAAGAAGTTAATGATCAAAAACCAGGTTTTGTTTACGATGATAAGACTATTAACGCTGAAGTTACTGTAACAGATGTTTATGGTGAGAAATTTGCAAGTGTTAAATATGACAATAAAGTTTTTGTAAATTCGTATTCTGTTAAATCTGCAACAACTTCAATTACTGCTATAAAAGTCCTAAATGGTAAAACTCTTGAGGCAGATAAATATGAATTTGCATTGAAAGAAGGAGACAAACTTGTAGCTACAGCTAAAAATGCTGCGGACGGAACAGTTGCTTTCCCAGCGATTGAATACACTGCTGCAGGAACTTACACATACACGATCACTGAAAAAGATGGTGGTGAAACTGGTGTAACTTATGATAAAAATGCTTATACAGTAACAGTAAAAGTTGCAGACAATGGTCAAGGTCAACTTGTAGCAACGGTTACAGGTAATAATCCAACCTTCACAAATACTTATGCTACTGAGACTCCGGGATCTTCTGATAACAAACCTAAACAACCAGAAGAAAATAAAGAACTACCAAATACTGGTACATCTGAAATGACTATGTTGCTTACTTTTGTAGGAGTAGTACTTGCATTTGGTTCCATTCTCTTATTCCGTTTCAAAAAAGTTAAATAATCTAGTTGAAAAATCTTGATGCCTTTGCAATGGCAATATCATCAAAGAGCCACTTGTATGGATAGTAGAAATGATACTATTCTTATAAAGTGGTTCTTTTTATATCTCTAGAGATATGAAGTGGATGTGAGTAAACAGAGTTCTATATCACTGAAATCTTTACAGATATTTGATAAAAAAATTTGATCATTCTTCTCTCAGAATTAGAAGTTAAACCTAAATTCTCGTCTAGAATCCTTATAATTCTTCGAATTCTTTAAGATGACATTTCGCTCTGATTTCTTAGAAAAAGGTGTATAATTCAAGAATTATAGAATTTTTTTACAAAAACCCTTGCTAAATTGTTTATTTATGCTATAATAGGAACAATAATTTTTAGGAGGTGCAGTATGTCTTATATGTTTGAGATATTACCAAGTTTATTGAACGGTGCAAGTATGACACTTCAAGTCTTTGCTCTGGTCTTGATCTTTTCAATTCCATTAGGTATTGTCGTTGCCTTTGCTTTACAAGTCCGCTGGAAACCCCTCCATTATCTGATTGATCTTTATATTTGGGTGATGCGAGGGACTCCCTTGCTCTTGCAATTAATTTTTATTTACTATGTTCTCCCTAGCATTGGGATTCGTTTAGATCGTTTGCCTGCTGCTGTGATTGCCTTTGTATTGAACTATGCAGCCTACTTTGCTGAAATCTTTCGTGGTGGGATCGAAACCATTCCTAAAGGTCAATATGAGGCTGCTAAGGTCTTGAAGTTTAGTCCTTTTGATACAGTGCGCTATATTATTTTGCCTCAGGTGATAAAGATTGTCTTACCGAGCGTTTTTAATGAAATTATGAGTTTGGTCAAGGATACTTCTTTGGTCTATGCCTTAGGTATTTCAGATTTGATTTTGGCTAGTCGGACAGCAGCCAATCGGGATGCCAGTCTTGTTCCTATGTTTTTAGCCGGAGCGATTTATTTGATTATGATTGGTCTTGTAACTATTGTTGCGAAAAAACTTGAGAAGAAGTACAGTTATTACAGATAGGAGGATTGCTATGTTAGAATTACGAAACATTAACAAGGCCTTTGGTGGCAAACAAATCTTAACCAACTTCAGCCTATCAATTCCTGAAAAGCAAATCCTTGCAATCGTAGGTCCATCAGGAGGAGGCAAGACAACCCTATTACGTATGCTAGCTGGACTGGAAACCATCGATTCGGGGGAAATCTACTATAACGGCGAATCGCTAGCTATAGACGAACTAGAAAAGCGCAATCTTCTGGGATTTGTTTTCCAAGATTTTCAACTCTTTCCGCATTTGTCAGTTCTAGATAATTTAACTCTGTCGCCTATAAAAACCATGAGCATGGAGAAGGAAGTTGCTGAGAAGAAGGCGCGTGGTTTGTTAGAACAACTTGGGTTAGCAGGGCATGCAGATGCCTTTCCATTCTCACTTTCAGGTGGGCAAAAACAACGGGTGGCCTTAGCGCGTGCTATGATGATAAACCCAGAAATTATTGGATATGATGAGCCTACATCAGCCTTAGACCCAGAATTGCGATTAGAAGTAGAAAAACTTATCCTTCAAAATAAAGAGCGTGGGATGACTCAGATTGTTGTGACCCACGATCTTCAGTTTGCGGAAAACATTGCTGATCAGATCCTTAAGGTTGATCCAAAGTAGGACTAGGAGGTGCCTATGAAGAGAAAGAAAATTGCCTTTGTACTTGCTCTGTTCTTTAGCTTCTTCCTGACGGCTTGTACTCAGAAGGCAAGTGATCCAAGTCAGGATAATTGGGCCAAATATCAAAAACAGGGTAGCATTACCATTGGCTTTGACAATACCTTTGTTCCCATGGGATTTGAGGAGAAGAATGGCCAGTATGCAGGTTTTGATATTGACCTAGCCCAAGCTGTCTCTGAAAAACTAGGAATTCAGATTAAATTTCAACCCATCGACTGGGATATGAAAGAAACCGAACTACAAAATGGTACTATTGATGCCATCTGGAATGGCTATACAGCAACAAATGAACGGAAAGAGAAGGTTGCTTTTACCATTCCTTACATGGAAAATCAACAAGTTTTGGTCTCTAAAAAGTCTCAAAACATCCACTCAGTTCAGGATATGACTGACAAAGTTTTAGGGTCCCAGGCTGGATCTTCTGGTTATTTAAATTTTGAAGGACAACCAGAACTACTCAAGAATCGAGTGAAAGACCAGAAGGCTAATCAATACCAAAGTTTCAATGAAGCCTTAATTGATTTGAAAAATGATCGGATTGATGCCTTGTTGATTGACCGGGTATATGCCAATTATTATCTCCAGTCTGAAGGAATATTAAATGACTACAATGTCTTTTCAGCTGGATTTGAAAGTGAAGCTTTTGCTGTGGGTGTTAGACCTGCTGATAAAACTTTGCTAGCTGCGTTGAATCAAGCCTTTGTATCACTATACCAAGAAGGAAAATTCCAGGAAATCAGCCAAAAATGGTTTGGGGAAGATGTAGCCACCAAAGAAGTGAAAAGTAGAGACTGAGTTTTTCTCAGTCTCTTTTTTTATCAAAAAACCTCTGGCAAGTACCAGAGGATAAGGGTTTATTTCATTGTTGGGAAGAGCAATACATCACGGATAGTAGTTGTATCAGTGAGGAGCATGCAGAGACGGTCGATACCGATACCCAAACCACCTGTTGGTGGCATACCGTATTCAAGAGCCTCGATGTAGTCGTAGTCGATACCTGTTGCTTCATCGTCCCCAAGCTCTTTAGCTTTAGCTTGAGCTTCAAAACGGCTAAGCTGATCGATTGGATCGTTCAACTCGGTAAAGGCATTACCGTACTCCTTAGTCATGATGAAAAGCTCAAAGCGGTCAGTAAAGCGTTCGTCTTCAGGATTTTTCTTAGCGAGTGGAGACACAGCTACTGGATGACCATAGACAAAGGTTGGTTGAATCAAGGTTTCTTCAACGAACTCTTCAAAGAAGGCGTTGATAATGTGACCAACTTCAGTGTAGTGTTTTTCAACTGGAACTTTCTTCTCAGTAGCGATAGCTTTTGCTTCTTCAAAAGTCATGTCTTGCCAGAAATCAACACCAGTAATTTCCTTGATAGCATCTACCATGTGAACACGTTTAAATGGTTCGTTGATCTTAATTTCAGTACCTTGATAGTTAACTGGACCATCACCCTTAACTGCCTTAGCAGCGTGTTGGATAATACCTTCCGTCAAGTCCATGATATCTTGGAAGTCTGCATAAGCTTGGTAAACTTCGATAGAAGTAAACTCAGGGTTATGAGTAGCGTCCATTCCTTCGTTACGGAAGATACGCCCAATTTCATAGACACGTTCCATACCACCAACGATAAGGCGTTTCAAGTGAAGCTCAGTCGCGATACGAAGCACCATGTCAATGTTTTGGGCATTGTGGTGAGTGATAAATGGACGAGCAGCAGCACCACCGGCTTCATTATGAAGGACAGGTGTTTCCACTTCAAGGAAGCCTTTTTGATCTAGATAACGACGGATTTCAGAGATGATTTTTGAACGAGTAACAAAACGTTCGAAGCTTTCGCGGTTAGAAATCAAGTCAAGGTAACGTTTACGATAGATGGTTTCAACGTCTGTCAAACCGTGGAATTTCTCTGGAAGTGGGCGAAGTGCTTTAGACAAGTGTGTGATGTGAGTTGCCTTGATAGAAAGTTCTCCCATATCTGTACGCATGACTTCACCTTCGACACCAAGGAAGTCACCGAGGTCTGCTTTTTTGAAGATTTCGTAGTTTTCTTCACCAACAGCATCTTTACGAACGTAGATTTGGATTTGACCTTCTCGGTCTTGAAGATGGGCAAAGCCGACTTTCCCTTTTCCACGTTTGGTTACTAAGCGTCCAGCGATAGTAGCAGTTTCATTTAATTCATGTAATTGTTCTTTATCAAGTTCTGCAAATTTGTCTTTTAGTTCTTGAGAGTTAGCAGTACGTTCAAAACGTTTACCGAAGGGATCGATTCCTTGTTCACGGAGCGCAGCCATTTTTTCACGGCGAACGATCTGCTGGTCATTTAGTTCTTCCATATGTTCTGTAGACATGGGTTCCTCCTAATTTTACTCAAAATTTAATACGATGAGTCATTTTTTGCGATACTCCCATTTTATCATAAATAGCAGAGAAATTCACGGATATTCTTTGAAAACTAAAAAGAACTTGACTATTAAGATCAAGTTCCATTATTTTCTTTGATAGGAAGTGTCATTCCATCTTTCTAGAGTGAAGGTTTCAAAATCATCGGTCTCTAAAACTGTCAGACTAGCATTGGCCAAGCCTCCTTCTTTGCGGAGGTGAGCCTCTTTATAGCCTATAAGTGTACGAAGGCTAGCAGTGAGATTGGCCCCATGCCCGACAATCAGAATGTTTTCAGCCGGACTTTCTTTCAGAGATTTGATAAACTGAATGGTTCGCTGAGTCGTAGAGTAGAGGGACTCAGCTTCAAACATCTTCGTATCAAACTGAGCCAGATTAGAGCGAAAGGCCTTGATTTGTTGTGGGTAGATGGCATTGAGCGTAGCAATTTTTAATCCCTCTAGTTTGCCAAGTTGCCATTCACGTAGGTCAGGAATGCTTTTTAAAGGACAAGGAGCCTGGAGTTGACTTTGGATTATTTCAGCAGACTTAACTGCTCTGGGTAAATCACTAGAATAAATCGTATCAAAATGAATTTCATTGAGATACTGCCCCAGTTGTTTTAGGATGTCAATGGACTCTGAAAGAAGGGGAGAGTCGCCACTAGCACCTTGAAAACGTCCTTCAAGATTCCAGACAGTCCGACCATGACGGACAAAATAGAGTTTCATCAGTTGTTTTCCTCCAAGATATCAGCAAAGTCCGCTTTTACAAAGCTGGCTAAGTCTTGAGGTCGGATGATGATACTATGCCCGACTTCTCCAGCAGAGACAATCATTTTGTCTAAATCCAAAGCAGTCTGATCAATAAAAATAGGATAATTGTGTTTTTGGCGAATGCCGACGGGGTTATTAGCCCCATGAATATAGCCTGTCGTTTTTTCCAGATCTTTTTGAGGAATCATGCTCACTTTTTTATTACCAGAAACCTTTGCTAGTTTTTTCTCAGCGAGGTGTTCTGTTATGGGAACGATTCCGATGATTGGGCCTGTTTTGTCCCCTAATAGAGCCAAGGTTTTAAAGATGTGAGTTCGATCATATTCTGAAGGAAGTTCACCCTCAAGCGCATTGATCTGAATACCAGTATGGTCAATACCCGCCTTGGTCAAGATTTGTTCGACCAAGGTTTTTTTAATCTTAACTTTCTTTGCCATTATTTATACTTATCCTCCAATTGACTCATCCAGATACCAAACCAAATTCCAAGCGCAAAGAAGAAGGCGATGAGAACATAACTCACAATAGAAAGTCCAGTGTATTGGATACTTTCAGCATTTCCAGCATTTGGAATCAAAATTAAGAGAGTACTTGAAAGAACAATTCCAATGATAAAGTGATAAACACGGGAGTGGTAGTTGTTTAAGGCATGGTCCATTAATTTTGAAAAAACGATGAGGGTTGCTCCTGCACCAATCCCGATAGGAAGGAAGGTTCCGAATAAATCAAAGGTCTTAAAGCCAGTTAACATTGGAGCGTACAGTCCTAAAATCAAGAGTAGATTTGACGGACTTAAACCAGGCACCAAGACACCTAGAGCTAAAAGAGCACCCGCTAAGATGAAACTAGCGAAACTAGCGCTGAGAGAACCAACAACAAAATTTAACGCGTAGAGCCCTAGGCCTGAAAGGATAAAGGTAGTCCAGAACCAGACTAGGTCGATCTTATCACGATCAGATTCCCGAGTAGATTCTTTAAGGAGGCTAGGAACCGTACCGATGATAGCTCCAGCAAAACTCCATAAAACATAGACTTGGTAATTTTCTAGCAGATACTCGATTGGATAAGAAAACAAACCAATGCCTAGCAACATCCCGATTGCTACAGGGATAAAGTATAGGACATTCTCTTTAAAATCCTTAAAGGGATGAGCCAGAAAGCTAATCATTCGCTCGTAAATTCCCAAAATAGCTGCTAAAACACCACCTGAAATTCCTGGTAGGATAAATCCTAAGGCGATGACGATTCCCTTAATAACTCTTGCAATCCATGAAAACATCATAAAATCCTCAATTTCATAAAATTCTTTCTCTATTCTATCAATTATAACACAGACGAGAAAAAAATGAAAAAACAAGTGAAAAAGAGAGCAATTTTCACTTGTTTTATGGTCTTAAAAATAGTTTTCTAAAGGTTTCTTCTTTTTCCTTCAAGGTAGAAATGAGATTAATATCTAAATGATGCTCAAATCCAGCGATTCTTCCTTTTGAAGTATACTGATGGAGGTCATAGTCTAAACTGGTATTGGGTGTTGTTTCAAAGTAACCAGAGTCTGTCCCGTAGGAAGGAATCCAAATAGCAGTAAACTTATCTGTATTGATACTGTGTTCTTGCATGAAGTAAACTCCAATATAGATGCCGATGTTTTTAGCACCTAAAGATTCCAGTTTAGCACGAAAGGCTTCAACCCCTTCATTCATATCAGACATTGTTTTTTCTTCCACGTCCAACCAATAGTAACTAGGATTGTAAGGAGAAGCAGCATTATAGAAAACTTCAGCGGCTTTTTCCATTTCTTCCTTGCTGGGGCTAGCTAGATAGGCATAGACTCCAACTGGGACATTACGCTTTTGAAATTCTGTAATATGACTTTTATAGGCTTTATCAATACCATTGGCATAAGTCGCATCATTTTTTTCAGTATGTTGAGCCCCATTGTGGACGCGAACAATAACACCTGAAATATTTTGAGACAAGGTATCGTAGTTGATTTCCTCAGGTCTTTGCCAACCAGAGACATCAATAATAGGTTTGTCAAGATTATGCAAGGCCTGATTTTCAACCTGGACTGCATTGGGTTTTGACTTGACGGGATGGTCTTCATAAGTTGGTCTATTGAGGATCAAAATAGCTATAAATATAGTAAATAAAGTAAAAATAATAGCTGGATGAATCTTTTTTCTCATATCTATTTAGTTTAACGTAAATAAATAAAAAAATCAAAGAAAACATCGGAAAAAGTGAATATATGGGCGTCTTCTTCCTATTTTTCTGTTTGTTTACTCCTAAGAAACTAAATTATGGTATAATATAAGGGAATTTCTAGAGAAAAGAGAAGATTATGTCAAATTATGCCATTATTCTAGCAGCGGGTAAAGGTACTCGCATGAAATCAGATCTTCCAAAGGTACTTCATAAAGTAGCTGGAATTTCGATGTTGGAACATGTTTTTCGTAGTGTTGGTGCTATTCAACCTGAAAAAACAGTTACTGTAGTTGGTCACAAGGCAGAGCTAGTTGAGCAAGTATTAGCCGGTCAGACAGACTTTGTTACCCAATCAGAACAACTAGGAACTGGGCATGCTGTCATGATGGCAGAGCCTATTCTCCAAAATCGTACAGGCCACACATTGGTTATCGCTGGAGATACTCCTCTGATTACAGGTGAAAGCTTGAAAAACCTCTTGGATTTCCATATTAATCACAAAAATGTGGCGACGATTTTGACAGCTGAAGCAGCTGATCCTTTTGGATATGGTCGTATCGTCCGCAATGATAATGCTGAAGTTCTTCGCATTGTGGAGCAGAAAGATGCCACAGACTTTGAAAAGCAAATTAAGGAAATCAATACAGGAACTTATGTATTTGACAATGAACGTCTTTTTGAAGCCCTTAAAAACATCAACACCAACAATGCCCAAGGTGAGTATTATATTACTGACGTGATTGGTATTTTCCGTAATGCGGGTGAGAAGGTTGGTGCCTATACTCTCAAGGATTTTGATGAAAGTCTTGGCGTAAATGACCGTGTAGCTCTTGCGACTGCGGAATCAGTGATGCGTCGCCGTATCAATCAAAAGCACATGGTTAATGGTGTTAGCTTTGTCAATCCTGAAGCTACTTACATCGACGTTGATGTTGAGATTGCTCCCGAAGTCCAAATCGAAGCCAACGTTACCTTAAAAGGTCAAACGAAGATTGGTGCGGAGACTATTTTAACAAATGGAACTTATGTAGTGGATAGCACTATCGGAGCAGGAGCTGTGATTACCAACTCTATGATTGAGGAAAGTAGTGTTGCGGACGGTGTGACAGTTGGTCCTTATGCCCATATCCGTCCAGGTTCAAGTCTGGCTGCTCAAGTTCACATTGGAAATTTTGTTGAAGTAAAAGGATCTTCAATCGGTGAAAATACCAAGGCGGGTCATTTGACTTATATTGGAAACTGTGAAGTGGGTAGCCATGTTAATTTTGGTGCAGGAACCATTACAGTCAACTACGATGGCAAAAATAAATACAAAACTGTCATTGGCAATAATGTCTTTGTTGGATCAAACTCAACTATTATTGCTCCTGTAGAACTTGGGGATAATTCTCTGGTTGGAGCGGGTTCAACTATTACCAAGAATGTTCCTGCTGATGCCATTGCTATCGGCCGTGGACGTCAGGTCAACAAAGATGAATATGCGACTCGCCTCCCTCATCATCCAAAGAACCAGTAGGAGTTTGTCATGGAATTTGAAGAAAAAACGATTAGTCGGAAGGAAATCTATCAAGGTCCTATTTTCAAACTAGTACAAGACCAGGTGGAACTACCAGAAGGAAAGGGCACTGCCCAACGTGACTTGATTTTTCACAATGGAGCTGTTTGTGTACTAGCCGTGACAGCTGAGGACAAAATCGTTCTCGTTAAGCAATACCGAAAGGCTATCGAGGCGGTTTCTTATGAGATTCCTGCTGGTAAACTAGAACTTGGTGAAAATGCTGATCCAATGGCAGCGGCGCTTCGTGAATTGGAAGAAGAAGTTGCCTACACTGGTAAGTTAGAACTGTTGTACGATTTCTATTCTGCGATTGGATTTTGTAATGAAAAACTAAAACTCTACCTCGCTAGTGATTTGGTCAAGGTGGAAAATCCTCGCCCACAAGATGATGATGAAACTTTGGAAGTCCTAGAAGTAAGCCTAGAGGAAGCCAAAAACCTGATCCAGTCAGGTCATATCTGTGATGCCAAAACTATTATGGCGATCCAGTACTGGGAACTACAAAAGAAATAGAGGAGCAACCCATGGGAAAACCTTTATTAACAGACGAAATGATTGAACGTGCCAATCGTGGTGAGAAAATCTCAGGACCACCTCTTCAAGATGATGAGGAAACAAAGATCCTACCAACGTCTTCACAATATTTTGGTTATTCACGTTCTAGAGACCACGGTTTTAGTCAAGATACACTTACAATCGAAGTAGAGCCAACGATTCATAAGAGCCGCCGCATTGAGAACACCAAGAGAAATGTTTTTAATTCGAAACTCAATCGCATCTTGTTTGCAGTCATCCTACTTTTGATTTTGTTAATTTTAGCGATGAAACTCTTGTAATTGAAAGGACTTGAAATGAAAATTGGAATCATTGCTGCCATGCCAGAAGAACTTGTATATTTGACTCAGAATTTGGATAAACCTCAAGAAGTCCAAGTCTTAGGAAATACCTACTACACAGGCTCTGTTGGCAATACTGAAGTCGTTCTAGTTCAGAGTGGGATTGGAAAGGTCATGTCAGCTATGAGTGTAGCTATTCTAGCTGACCATTTTCAGGTAGAAGCTATCATCAATACAGGATCAGCAGGTGCTCTTGCTGAAGGGATTGCTGTTGGAGATGTAGTGATTGCGGATAAGTTGGCTTATCATGATGTGGATGTGACTGCTTTTGGTTATGCTTATGGCCAAATGGCTGGTCAACCTCTGTACTTTGAATCAGATAAGAAATTTATCGCTAGGATTAAAGAAAACTTATTTCAGTTAGAGCAGACATGGCACCTAGGCTTGATTGCCACAGGGGACAGTTTTATAGCTGGAGATGATAAGATTGCTAGTATCAAATCCCACTTCCCTGATGTTTTAGCAGTTGAAATGGAAGGGGCTGCTATTGCACAAGCGGCTCAGTCTCTTAATTTACCGTTCCTAGTCATTCGTGCTATGAGTGACAATGCCAATCACGAAGCCTCTGTCTCTTTTGATGAGTTTATTATCGAAGCTGGACGTCGTTCTGCCCAAGTCTTACTAGCCTTTTTAAAGGCCTTGGATTAAGCGGAAATTTGACAGTTTATCTAGCTTATGATAAGATTTAAATAAAGAAAAGCTAGAAAACGTTTCAGAGGATATTATGAGTATTGAAATGACCGTCAGTGAGATTGCAGAGGTCTTAGGACTATCTCGTCAAGCAATCAACAATCGTGTCAAAGAACTTCCAGAAGAGGACACGAAAAAGAATGACAAAGGTGTAACTGTAGTTACTCGAAGTGGCTTGATCAAGCTAGAAGAAATCTATAAAAAAACAATTTTTGAAGATGAGCCTGTCAGTGATGATGTCAAACAACGTGAACTGATGGAAATCTTGGTCGATGAGAAAAATGCTGAAATTCTTCGTTTGTATGAGCAGCTCAAGGCAAAAGACCGCCAGTTATCAGAAAAAGATGAACAGATGCGCATTAAAGACCGCCAGATTGCTGAAAAGGACAAACAGTTGGACCAACAGCAACAGTTAACTCTTCAAGCGATGAAGGATCAAGAAACCTTGAAACTCGAGTTGGACCAAGCAAAAGAAGAAGTCCAAGCAACCAAAAAAGGCTTTTTTGCTCGCCTTTTTGGAGGAAAATAAAGAAGCTGTTTGGGTTACTCACTAACCTAATGGCTTCTTTTATTATTTATAGTTTAGTTTGGGTAGTAATTGAGGTAAATAATGGAAAAATTAAGAGATTATATCGCCTTTGATTTGGAATTCAATCAACACGAGGGGGTCACCCATTTAATTCAAGTATCAGCAGTCCGCTTTCAAGATGGACAAGAAAGTGCTGCTTTTGACTCTTATGTTCATACTACAGCCCCTTTAAAGAGTTTTATCAATGGTTTGACTGGAATCACGGCTGAAACCTTGAAAGATGCGCCAAAGGTAGAACAAGTTTTAAAGGACTTTCAGGCATTTGTTGGCGACTTACCTATCGTTGGTTACAATGCAGCTAAGAGTGATTTGCCTATTCTCTTGGAGCATGGTATTGATTATCGTGACCAGTATAAGGTTGATCTATATGAGGAGGCTTTTGAACGTCGTAGTTCTGACTTACACGGGATAGCCAACCTTAAATTGCAAACTGTAGCGAATTTTTTAGGCTTTCACGGGAAGTCTCATAACAGTTTAGAGGATGCCCGCATGACGGCGCGTGTCTACGAAGCTTTTTTGGAATCAGATGAAGGAAAGCTATTAATAGAAGACCAGAGTAGTTTTTCAATGAATAATCCTTTTGGTGGCTTAGATTTATCCCAATTTTTAGACTAGGAGTGCTTATGAAACCTGAAAAACCTAAAAAGCTAGGTTTTAGGAAGATATACTATAACTTAGATAAGATTTTATTTCTATTTTTCCTGATATTTATGATGGTTGAGTTTGTCTGGTTGCCATTAAATTCATGGATTGCAGGAATGTTACTCAGACAAACAGGTTACTTGTTTATCTCCTACAATAACTTTTGGGCGATTATACAAGGATCGCCTTTTATCAGTTTAGCCTTTCTCATCTTAATTGCAATCAATCTCCTGGTTGCTTATTTCCAGATTTGTCTTTTGTTTATCGGGGCCCGCCATCTTCTCTATCATGAAAAGAGAACTTTAATAGAGTACAGTAGAAAAGTATTTCACCAGAGCTTTTTATTCGTTAAGCGATTGAGCTTTTGTAAGATGGCCTTTGTCTTTTTTTACATTGCTTTGCTTTTCCCTTTTATTAGGAAAATTTTAAAAATCTACTATCTCAACAAGATTATTATCCCCGATTTTATCGTTACATATCTAGAAGATAAGAACTGGCTAGTAGGGCTGTTGATCATAGCATCCGCTTGGATCTTTCTCTACATTTCTGTTCGTTTCATGTTTGCCCTTCCTAAGATTCTCTTTGAAAGAAAGACAGTAAGAGAAAGTGTGAAATATAGTCTCCAAAAGACGAAGAAAAACGTCCTTTTCTTCTCTTGGCATCTCCTACTCATTATCATTAAAACCTATCTCTTCTTTTTTGGTTTGTTAATTCCCTTGCTTTTTGCGCAAGCATTGATGGATAATTTAACTCAAAAAGAATCCTTGATTCTCGGTGTGATTAATTTTGTCCTGATTAAAAATTTCCATTACATGACCCTGACTTATTTCCTAGTGAAGTTTGTTTCCTTTCTGACAGGAGAAGAGCTAGAGATTATGCCAAGGAGAAAGAAAGATTATCTGATGAGATGGGGTGTCATGGGGTGTGCAAGCATCTTCTTTGCGATAGAAGGCTACGTTTATCTGGAATCTCCAGATACCAATACACCTTTAGTGATTTCGCACAGAGGAGTAAGTAATAAAAACGGTGTTCAAAATACTGTGCAGTCTTTAGAAAAAACAGCTCAACTAAAACCAGATCTTGTCGAAATGGATGTGCAGGAAACGAAAGACGGTCAGTTCGTGATGATGCACGATGCCAACCTCAAAACTTTAACAGGTATTAATGCTACACCGCAAGATTTGACTCTGGATGAATTAACAAATACAGATATTTACGAGAATGGTTATCAAACAAAGATTTCAAGCTTTGATGCCTATTTAGAGCGTGCAAATGCTTTAAACCAAAAATTGCTGATTGAGATTAAAACCAGTAAGAAAGATAGTCCGCAAATGATGGACCATTTCCTTGAAAAGTATGGGGCGACTATCAAGAAATATGGACATCAGATGCAATCACTAGACTATCATGTGATTGATAAAGTGTTGACTTATGATTCTGAAATTCCAGTTTACTTCATTCTGCCTTATAACAGTATCTTCCCAAGAACCAAGGCAACTGGTTACACTATGGAGTACTCAACTTTGGATGAATACTTTGTCAATAAACTCTGGACAACTGATCAGAGGCTCTATGTTTGGACCGTAAATGGTTCTGAGGCATTTGATAAAGCCGTTCGCCTCGGCGCAGATGGCATGATAACGGATGATCTTGAAATGGTCCAGTCACAAGTCACAATGGCTCAAGACGATCCGGAATATACGGAATTACTTTTAAAGAAAGCAATGGAATTCTTTGATTTCTAAGAAAAAAAAAGAGAAACAGATGTTTCTCTTTTTTTGTGGATCAGAACGGCAATTTTCCAGCGAAAGCTCCTAGTTTCTTCTTAGTCGTTTCATCAATTTGTTCAAGTGCTGCGTTAATCGCTTGCGCAGTCATGTCAGAAAGGGTTTCGAGATCTTCTGGATCTACAACTGCTGGGTTGAAGTCAATGCTGACAACTTTTTTGTCTCCAGTCAGAGTTGCTTGGACAAGGTCTTGAGCAGATTTTCCAACAAATTCCATGGCAGCGAGTTCTGCTTGACTTTGTTCCATTTGTTTTTGAAGTTTTTGTGCTTGGCGCATCATGTTTTGCATGTTCATCATGGCGGTTTATAGTTTCCTTTTTCTATTATTTTCCTTTTTATTTTAACAATTTTAGGTGGAAAAGTCTATTATTTGTTTAATTCATGAGATATATGAGCTTTAATAATGAATCCCTCAAACAACTTTTAAGAAATTTACTATGCACACCTAGTATTCTTTGCTAAACAAATAATTTTGTTTAAGCTTTTTTTAAGATTTGTGTTATATTCTAAAGAACTCTATGTTAACCGAACGTTAAACAGAGAATATAGAGGATAACCTAATTATATTTCTTAATTTGTTATGTTCTTTCCAGATTTAGTAAGACATTGTTCACTTTTTAGCTTAAATGGTGTGTTGATTAGACTAAATGACGCTCTGTCTTTTCTTCATGATGGAGGCAGATTGTGATATAATAGATGGTAATGAGTTTTTTAGAATAAACTAAAGGAGAATATAAATGATCTATGCAGGAATCCTAGCCGGAGGAACTGGCACACGCATGGGAATCAGTAATTTACCAAAACAATTCTTGGAGCTGGGTGATCGACCTATTTTGATCCACACAATTGAAAAATTTGTTTTGGAACCAAGTATTGAAAAAATTGTAGTTGGAGTTCATGGAGACTGGGTGTCACACGCTGAGGACCTAGTTGACAAGTATCTTTCTCTCCACAAGGATCGTATCATCATTACAAAGGGTGGTGCTGATCGCAATACCAGTATCGAGAAGATTATAGAAGCTATTGATGCCTATCGTCCAATCACTCCAGAAGATATTGTGATTACCCACGACTCTGTTCGTCCTTTTATCACACTTCGCATGATTCAGGACAATATCAAACTGGCGCAAAATCATGATGCGGTTGACACAGTAGTAGAAGCAGTTGATACCATTGTTGAAAGTACTAATGGTCAGTTTATCACGGATATTCCAAATCGTGCTCACCTCTATCAAGGTCAAACACCTCAGACATTCCGCTGCAAGGATTTCATGGATTTGTATGGTTCCCTATCTGACCAAGAAAAGGAAATCCTGACGGATGCATGTAAGATTTTTGTTATCAAAGGAAAAGACGTTGCCCTAGCTAAAGGGGAATATTCAAATCTTAAAATCACAACTGTGACAGACTTGAAAATCGCGAAAAGCATGATTGAGAAAGACTAAGGCTATGATTAATCAAATTTATCAACTGACCAAACCAAAGTTTATCAATGTAGAATACCAAGAAGAAGACATTGATCAGGAGAATCATATCCTTATTCGTCCAAATTATATGGCGGTTTGTCATGCGGATCAACGTTACTATCAAGGGAAACGCGATCCAAAGATATTGGCTAAAAAGCTTCCTATGGCGATGATTCACGAGTCTTGTGGAACTGTTATTTCCGATCCCACTGGGACTTATGAAGTTGGTCAAAAGGTGGTCATGATTCCAAATCAACCGCCTATGCAGAGTGGCAAGGAATTCTACGAGAACTACATGAAAGGGACCTACTTCCTATCTAGTGGCTATGATGGCTTTATGCGAGAATTTGTTTCTCTTCCCAAAGATCGTGTTGTGTCTTATAATGACATCGAGGACACAGTTGCCGCCATTACCGAGTTTGTGAGTGTCGGTATGCATGCCATGGATCGTTTCTTGAATCTTGCCCACAGCAAGCGAGAGCGCATAGCTGTTATCGGAGATGGTAGTTTGGCCTTTGTGGTTGCTAATATTATCAATTACACTCTACCAGAAGCAGAGATTATCGTCATTGGTCGCCATTGGGAAAAGCTGGAGCTCTTCTCTTTTGCAAAAGAGTGCTACATTACTGATAATATCCCAGAGGATTTGACCTTTGATCATGGATTTGAGTGTTGCGGTGGCGATGGTACAGGCCCAGCTATCAATGACTTGATTCGCTATATTCGTCCACAGGGAACGATTCTCATGATGGGAGTGAGTGAGTACAAGGTTAATATCAATACACGAGATGCTTTGGAAAAAGGATTGTTATTAGTAGGCTCATCTCGTTCAGGACGCGTCGATTTTGAGAAGGCCATTCAAATGATGGAAGTTAAAAAGTTTGCGAATCGTCTGAAGAATATCCTTTATGTTGAAGAGCCTGTGAGAGAAATCAAGGACATTCACCGTGTCTTTGCTACAGACCTTAATACTGCTTTCAAAACAGTATTTAAGTGGGAAGTGTAGAAGATGGAGGTTAATTGTGGAGAAACTCATCAAAGAAAAAATTTCTTCTTTACTATCTGATGAAGAGGAAGTACTCAGTGTTGAACAGCTGGGAGGCATGACCAACCAAAACTATTTGGTTAAAACAACCAACAAACAGTATATTGTGAAATTTTTTGGTAAAGGGACTGAAAAACTCATCAATCGTCAAAATGAAAAGTACAATCTTGAACTTTTAGAGGATTTAGATTTAGATGTCAAAAATTACCTCTTCGATATTGAGTCAGGGATTAAAGTAAATGAGTACATCGAATCAGCAGTAACTCTTGATTCAACATCAATCAAGTCCAAGTTTGAAAAGATTGCACCAATTTTACAAACCATCCATGCTTCAGGGAAAGAATTAAGAGGAGAGTTCGCTCCTTTTGAGGAAATCAGCAAATATGAATCCTTGATTGAGGGACCTATCCCTTATGAAAACTATGAAGCTGTAAGAAAAGATGTATTTTCACTAGAAAAGAGATTGGCTGATTTGGGTGTTGATAGAAAGTCCTGTCACATCGATTTGGTACCAGAAAACTTTATCGAGTCACCACAAGGTCGTTTGTATTTGATTGACTGGGAATACTCTTCTATGAATGACCCGATGTGGGATTTGGCAGCTCTTTTCTTAGAGTCTGAATTTACAAAGCAAGAGGAAGATGCTTTCCTTTCCTACTATGAAAGTGACAAAACGCCTGTATCACGTGAGAAGATTCGTATCTATAAAATCTTGCAAGATACTATCTGGAGTTTGTGGACAGTGTACAAAGAAGCTCAAGGGGCTGATTTTGGAGATTACGGTGTCAATCGTTACCAAAGAGCTGTCAAAGGTTTGACTTATTATGGAGGTTAGGATGAAGAATAAAAATGGTGTTTCCTTTGGTCTGCTCTCTGGTATCTTCTGGGGATTAGGTCTAACGATTAGTGCTTATATCTTTTCAATTTTTACAAATCTTTCCCCCTTTGTGGTGGCTGCTGCTCATGATTTCTTGAGTATCTTTATCTTGTTAGCTTTTCTTTTGGTAAAAGAAAGAAAAGTTCGTCTTTCGATTTTCTTAAATATTCGAAATGTGAGTGTAATTATCGGAGCTTTACTAGCAGGACCAATAGGTATGCAGGCCAATCTTTATGCGGTTAAATATATCGGTAGTTCACTAGCTTCATCTGTATCAGCCATTTACCCAGCAGTTTCAGTTTTGCTAGCCTTCTTCATTTTGAAACACAAGGTTTCAAAGAATACAGTATTCGGTGTTTTCTTGATTATTGCAGCGATCATTGCTCAAACCTACAAGGTTGAACAAGTTAACTCGTTTTACATTGGAATTCTTTGTGCCCTTATCTGTGCCATTGCCTGGGGGAGTGAAAGTGTTCTCAGCTCCTATGCTATGGAAAGTGATTTAAGTGAAATTGAAGCCTTGTTAATCCGACAAGTAACCTCATTCTTGTCCTATCTTGTGATTGTGCTCTTTTCACACCATTCATTTGCAGAAGTGGCAGATGGGCAATTATTCGGCCTCTTGATTGTCTTTGCGGCCTTTGATATGATTTCCTACTTAGCTTATTATATCGCCATTAATCGTTTGCAACCTGCGAAAGCGACAGGTTTGAATGTGAGCTATGTAGTTTGGACTGTCTTATTTGCAGTTATTTTCTTGGGTGCACCGCTAGATATGCTGACAATCATCACTTCACTTATTGTTATGGCTGGTGTTTATATTATTATTAAAGAATAAAGGAGATTCGTGTGAAAGCGATTATTTTAGCAGCGGGCTTAGGAACTCGTCTGCGCCCTATGACTGAAAATACCCCAAAAGCTTTGGTTAAGGTTAATCAAAAACCCTTGGTAGAATACCAAATCGAGTTTTTGAAAGAGAGAGGAATTGATGAGATTATCATCGTTGTCGGTTACCTCAAAGAACAATTTGACTACCTAAAAGAAAAATATGGTGTCTGTTTAGTCTTTAACGACAAGTATGCTGATTACAATAACTTTTACTCACTTTATCTAGTAAAAGAAGACTTAGCTAACAGCTATGTCATCGATGCAGATAACTATCTTTTCAAAAATATGTTTCGAAACGATCTTAAACGTTCTACCTATTTTAGCGTTTATCGTGAAGACTGTACCAACGAGTGGTTCTTAGTTTATGGTGATGACTACAAGGTTCAAGACATTATTGTTGACAGCAAGGCTGGTCGCATTCTGAGCGGAGTTTCATTCTGGGATGCACCAACTGCTGAGAAGATTGTTGGCTTTATTGACAAAGCTTACGAAAGTGGTGAATTTGTTGATCTCTACTGGGACAACATGGTTAAGGATAATATCAAAGAATTGGATGTCTATGTCGAAGAATTAGAAGGAAATAGCATCTATGAAATTGATAGTGTAAAAGATTACCATAAATTAGAAGAGATTTTATCTACTATTGAGTAAGGAAATAGAAGAAGGCTTGGGCCTTCTTTTTTTGTGTATTTTATAACAAGAATGTTTGATATTGATTGTATTCTTTAAATGAAACAAAAATTACAAAAAAATGAACAAAATAAAACAAAAATTATTGACAACGATTTCATATAGTGTTATACTTATTTCATAAAAGATAATTGAAAGAAGGGAAAATGTTATGGGATTAGATCATTTCTTTGACAAAAACCTGGTGTTTTGCTTAGAAGCGGATAATCAAGAACAACTCTTTGATCAGGTAGCAAGCTTGTTGGAAGAACGAGGAATTGTCACTCCAACTTATCGTGAAGCCTTGATCACGCGTGAAAAGTCATTTCCAACTGGTTTAGATATGGAATTTCTAGGAAAGGACTTGCCAAATGTAGCAATTCCTCATACAGATATTGTTCATAATCTAGCTGAGAAAGTGGTGGTTGTTCGATTAGAAAAACCAGTAACTTTTCACAATATGATTGCTCCTGATAAGGAAGTAGAAGTATCCCTACTCTTCTTTATCATTAACAACTCAAGTTCAAGTCAAACAAATATTCTGGCTCAGTTGATGGACTTTTTCACAGGAAATGGACATCTGGAAGACCTATCAAAAATTTCCGAACCAGAAAAACTTTATGCTTACATTTCCGAAGCAACCGCTTAATCTTGTCTATTAAAAAATAAAATCGGAGGAAATCCAAATGATTAAAATTCTTGCTGCCTGCGGTGCAGGTGTTAACTCAAGTCACCAAATTAAAAGTGCTCTAGAAGAAGAACTATCAAATCGTGGTTATGACGTTCACTGTGATGCAGTCATGGTGAAAGATGTAAACGAAGACCTTATCAAGGGATACGATATCTTCACGCCAATCGCTGCAACTGACCTTGGTTTTGAACCAGGAATTCCAGTAATTGAAGCTGGACCAATCTTGTTCCGTATTCCAGCGATGAGTGCTCCAGTATTTGACAATATTGAAGCAGCTATCAAAGAACATGGACTAAGCTAATTTATCCTTTATCTTGTTAACATTCATATAACTTAGAAAAACGGGAGGAACTATTATGGATGTCATTATCGAACTAGCCAATAAGCTGTTCAAACCTATCTTGGATATGGGTGGACCAATCATCATGCTGATCATTTTGACAGTATTGGCTCTGCTTTTTGGAGTGAAATTCTCCAAAGCGCTTGAAGGTGGTATTAAACTTGCCATCGCCCTTACTGGTATCGGTGCTATCATCGGTATGCTCAATGGAGCTTTCTCAGCATCACTTGCGAAATTCGTTGAAAACACTGGTATCCAATTGAACATCACTGACGTTGGTTGGGCACCACTTGCAACCATCACTTGGGGTTCTGCATGGACACTTTACTTCTTGCTTGTAATGTTGATTGTCAACATTGCGATGCTTGCAATGAAGAAAACAGACACACTTGATGTTGATATCTTCGATATCTGGCACTTGTCAATCACTGGTCTTTTGATTAAATGGTACGCAGACAACAATGGAGTTAGCCAAGGGGTTTCACTCTTCATCGCAACTGCAGCAGTTGTCCTTGTAGGTGTTTTGAAAATCATCAACTCTGACTTGATGAAACCAACATTCGATGACCTTCTTAATGCACCAAGCTCATCACCAATGACTTCAACACACATGAACTACATGATGAACCCAGTTATCATGGTCTTGGATAAGATTTTTGAAAAATTCTTCCCAGGTCTTGATAAATATGACTTTGATGCCGCTAAATTGAACAAAAAAATCGGTTTCTGGGGATCTAAATTCTTCATCGGTTTCATCCTTGGTATTGTTATCGGTTTGATGGGGACTCCACATCCTGTTGAAGGACTTAAAGATGCTGCAAACTGGCAAGAAGTTATTAAAGGTTGGTTGTCTCTTGGTTTGACAGCCGGTGTAGCTTTGGAACTCTTCTCACTTATCGGATCATGGTTCATCGCAGCCGTAGAACCACTTTCACAAGGTATTACAAACGTTGCTACTAAACGTCTTCAAGGACGTAAATTCAACATCGGTCTTGACTGGCCTTTCATCGCTGGTCGTGCTGAAATCTGGGCTTGTGCAAACGTACTTGCTCCAATCATGCTAGTAGAAGCTGTGCTTCTGTCAAACGTCGGTAATGGTATCTTGCCACTTGCAGGTATCATCGCTATGGGTGTAACTCCAGCTCTCTTGGTTGTTACACGTGGTAAATTGCTCCGTATGATTATCTTCGGAACACTCTTGTTGCCTCTCTTCCTTCTTTCAGGTACTCTTATCGCACCATTTGCAACAGAACTTGCTAAAGGTGTAGGTGCCTTCCCAGAAGGTGTGAACCAATCTCAATTGATTACCCACTCAACTCTTGAAGGACCAATTGAAAAACTATTTGGTTGGGCAATCGGTAATGCTACAACAGGTGATATCAAAGCAATCCTTGGTGCAGCAGTCTTCCTTGTATTCTATGTAGGTATCTTTGCTTGGTATAGAAAACAAATGATCAAACGTAACGAAGAATACGCAGCAAATGCTAAATAATCCGCTCCTATAAAATGTAAATTGTGAAAACTAGGTTGTTAATTTCCTACATTGGGAGTGGCAACCTAGTTTTTTATATAAAAATCTAAAAATAGTTGGAGAACATTATGGTAATTGAAATCAAATCAGACCAGTTAACGGTCCAGTTTAAAACCTTAGGTGGCGCCTTGTCGTCAATCAAGGATCGAGAAGGAATTGAGTATCTGTGGCAAGGAGATGCAACTTACTGGAGTGGACAAGCGCCAGTACTTTTTCCAATCTGTGGCTCTTTAAGAGAAGATACAGCCTTCTACAGTCACGAAGATGGAACGGAGACGAAAGGAAACATTCCTCGTCATGGTTTGGTTCGTAAAAAAGAATTTGACTTAGTTGATCAAACAGAAAACAGCGTAACCTTTGCTATTGAAGATGATGAGAATACTTATCAGAACTACCCTTATCATTTCCGCCTTGAAATCACTTATCTAGTGAATGGCAAGACTGTCCGTACTCAATACAAAGTTTTCAATAGAGAAACTAATAAAGTAATGCCATTCTTTATAGGAGGACATCCAGGATTTAATTGTCCTCTGCTAGATGGCGAAACTTATGAAGATTACTATTTAGAGTTTGAGAAAGAAGAGACTTGCTCTGTTCCCCGTCCTTTCCCAGAAACAGGAATGTTAGACTTCCAAGATAGAAGTCCATGGTTGGATGGGCAAAAAGAATTAGACCTTAGCTATGATTTGTTTAGCACAGATGCAGTGACTTTGGATGAGTTGCAATCCAGAACAATTGCCCTTCGTTCTCATAAACATGAGAAGGGATTAAAAGTACATTTCCAAGAGTTTTCAAATCTCATCATCTGGTCAACTTTGAATAAGGGACCTTTCATTGCCTTTGAACCATGGTCTGGCTTGTCAACACCTCTTGAAGAAGGAGATCATTTAGAAGATAAGAAGAATGTTCGTCTCCTAGAACCTGGTCAAGTAGATCAGATTGGCTTTGATATTGAAATATTTTAGTTAAAAAACCACAAAAAAACAAACATTTACTGTTGACTTTTTATAAAAATAGGAGTATATTATGTTTTGTAAGCAACAAATGATGTTTGCAACAAACAAATAATCACTTGTTATATTCTCTTTCGAGGAGAAAGTTTGTTTCTAGGAACTTGATTTCCTGGACTTGGATAAGGTGATATTCATCTCATTCAATCAAATTTGTCAATAAACTGCTAGAAAATCTTTTGTAGGTAAACTGCTAATTATAAAAGTCTTTACTAGCCTAGAAAAATAAAAAGGAGTATACAATATGTCTATTGTTATCGGTGCAGATGCTGCAGGTTTGAGATTGAAAGAAGTTGTGAAAGACTTCTTGGAAAAAGAAAACTTCCACGTTGTGGATGTTACAGCTGAAGGTCAAGACTTTGTTGATGTGACTCTTGCTGTTGCTGCAGAAGTAAACAAAGAAGAACAAAATCTTGGTATCGTGATTGATGCTTATGGTGCTGGTCCATTTATGGTCGCAACTAAAATTAAAGGAATGGTTGCTGCAGAAGTTTCAGATGAACGTTCAGCTTATATGACTCGTGGACACAACAACTCACGTATGATCACTATGGGTGCACAACTTGTTGGTGATGAATTGGCTAAAAATATTGCTAAAGGATTTGTTAACGGCAAATATGACGGTGGTCGTCACCAAATCAGGGTCGACATGTTGAACAAAATGTGCTAATACTCTTCAAAAATCAAGATAATCTGTCGTCAGCTCACTTTAGCTAACTTCAGTTATGCTTGCAGCTCGCTTCCTAAGCTAATCTTGATTTTTCTTGAGTAAGGATAAATGATATTAGATTTATATAATTAATCGGAGGGAATAACTAATGAGAATTGCAATTGGATGTGACCACATCGTAACAGATGAAAAAATGGCGGTTTCAGAATTTTTGAAATCAAAAGGATATGAAGTCATCGACTTTGGTACATATGACCACACACGTACTCACTACCCAATCTTTGGTAAAAAAGTTGGTGAAGCCGTTACAAGCGGTCAAGCTGATCTTGGGGTATGTATCTGTGGTACTGGTGTTGGTATCAACAACGCTGTAAATAAAGTTCCAGGAGTTCGTTCTGCCTTGGTTCGTGATATGACAACAGCTCTTTATGCAAAAGAACAATTGAATGCCAACGTTATTGGTTTTGGTGGTAAAATCACTGGTGAATTGCTCATGTGCGACATCATTGAAGCTTTCATCAATGCTGAATACAAACCATCAGAAGAAAACAAAAAATTGATTGCGAAAATCGAGCACGTTGAAACTCACAATGCTCATCAAGCAGATGCAAACTTCTTTACAGAATTCCTTGAAAAATGGGATCGCGGTGAATACCACGACTAAGAGGTGACGCATGATTTTAACAGTCACAATGAATCCATCCATTGATATTTCTTATCCTTTGGATGAATTAAAAATTGACACTGTCAACCGTGTGGTGGACGTGACCAAGACAGCTGGTGGTAAAGGGCTCAATGTTACACGAGTTCTTTCAGAATTTGGTGATTCTGTTGTTGCTACTGGTTTGGTCGGTGGTAAACTTGGTGAGTTTTTAGTAGAGCATATTGACGATAAAGTAACGAAACGTTTCTTCTCCATTCAAGGAGAGACTCGTAACTGTATTGCTATTCTACACGGTGAAAACCAAACAGAAATCCTTGAAAAAGGTCCCGAAGTTCTAGAACAAGAAGGGCAAGATTTCTTGGCTCATTTCGAAAATCTCCTTGACACTGTGGAAGTAGTCGCTATCTCAGGTAGTCTGCCAGCTGGGCTTCCAGTTGACTATTATGCAAGCTTAGTAGAACTTGCTAATCAAGCAGGCAAACCAGTTGTTCTAGACTGCTCAGGTGCTGCCCTTCAGGCGGTTCTTGAATCACCACACAAACCAACAGTTATTAAACCAAATAACGAAGAATTGTCTCAGCTTCTTGGGAAAGAAGTTTCTGAGGATTTAGATGAATTAAAAGAAGTTCTTCAAGAGCCTTTATTTGCAGGGATTGAGTGGATTATCGTTTCACTTGGTGCAAATGGTGCTTTTGCAAAACATGGTGATACTTTCTACAAGGTAGATATTCCAAGAATTCAGGTAGTTAATCCTGTCGGATCTGGAGATTCTACTGTGGCAGGGATTTCGTCAGGACTTCTTCATAAAGAATCGGATGCAGAACTCCTCATCAAGGCAAATGTTCTTGGTATGCTCAATGCTCAAGAAAAAATGACAGGTCATGTCAATATGGCCAACTATCAAGGTCTATACGACCAACTAATCGTAAAAGAGGTATAAAATGGTTTTAACAGAAAATAAACGCGCTTGCTTGCAAAAACTCTCAGATGAAAACGGCATTATCTCAGCTCTTGCCTTTGACCAACGTGGCGCTTTGAAACGCCTCATGGCTCAATACCAAACAGAAGAGCCAACAGTGGCTCAAATGGAAGAACTTAAAGTATTGGTTGCAGATGAATTGACAAAATATGCCTCATCTATGCTTCTCGACCCAGAGTATGGACTTCCAGCTACAAAAGCTCTTGCACCAAATGCTGGTCTTCTCCTTGCTTATGAAAAAACGGGATACGACACAACTAGCACCAAACGCTTGCCAGACTGCTTGGATGTTTGGTCTGCCAAACGTATCAAAGAACAAGGTGCAGACGCTGTCAAATTCTTGCTTTACTACGATGTAGACAGCTCTGACGAACTCAACCAAGAAAAACAAGCCTACATCGAACGCATCGGTTCTGAGTGTGTGGCTGAAGATATCCCATTCTTCCTTGAAATCTTGGCTTACGATGAAAAAATTGCTGATGCAGGTTCTGTAGAATACGCGAAAGTAAAACCACACAAAGTTATTGGTGCTATGAAGGTCTTCTCAGACCCTCGCTTTAACATTGATGTATTGAAAGTAGAAGTTCCTGTTAACATTAAATATGTTGAAGGCTTCGCTGAAGGTGAAGTGGTTTATACACGTGAAGAAGCAGCAGCCTTCTTCAAAGCTCAAGATGAAGCAACTAACTTGCCATACATCTACTTGAGTGCTGGTGTATCAGCTAAACTCTTCCAAGAAACACTTGTCTTTGCCCACGAATCAGGCGCAAACTTCAACGGAGTTCTTTGCGGCCGTGCAACCTGGGCTGGATCAGTTGAAGCTTACATCAAAGACGGTGAAGCAGCAGCTCGTGAATGGCTACGTACAACAGGTTTTGAGAACATTGACAAACTCAACAAGGTTCTTCAAACAACAGCTACTTCATGGACTGAACGTGTATAAGTTTTCCCCCTAATCTTAGGAACATTGATCTAAAAAAAAATTAAAAAAAGTTGAATGTAAAGGTTTACAAAAAAACTTACTTGTGCTATACTTAAATCACAAGTTAATACAAGGTGAGTGTTACTAAGTAATATTAGGCATGATCACAGGTGGATTAGAAATCGATAGATTTTCTAGTTCATTTGTGGTCATTTTTTATACTCATATACCTTTAAGATATAAAAGGAGGTTGCCATGTATCGAATTCTAAACCCAATGAATCATAACGTCTCGCTTGTCAGAAATGACAAAGGAGAAGAAGTGATTGTGATTGGTAAGGGGATTGCATTTGGAAAAAAGAAGGGGGATTTGATTGCTGAAAATCAGGTTGAGAAAATCTTTCGGATGAAGACAGAAGAGTCCAGAGAGAACTTTATGGCTCTGCTCAAAGATGTTCCGCTTGATTTTATCACAGTGACCTACGAGATTATTGATAATCTTTCTAAGAAATATAATTATCCGATTCAAGAATATCTCTATGTGACTTTGACAGATCATATTTACTGTTCCTATCAAGCCCTAACACAAGGAAGGTACAAGGATAGCAATCTGCCAGATATTTCTGCCAAGTATCCTGTAGCTTTTCAAATCGCAAAGGAAGCATTTGAAATTTACCGTCAGAAGCTAGCGGATCATTTTCCTGAGGACGAAATTATTCGGATTGCTTATCATTTCATTAATGCCGAAGGTGAAAATGAAGTGGAAGTTGTTGAGTCGATTGATAAGAGGAAAGAAATTCTCAGGAATGTTGAAGAAGTGCTAAAGGGTTATGCAATTCAACGAACCAAAGAGAATAATCATTTCTATGATCGTTTTATGATTCATCTCAACTATTTCTTGGATTATTTAGACAGATCTAGAGATGATAACCAATCACTTCTGGATATGGAAGATCATATTAAACAATCTTATCCAAAAGCGTTCGAGATTGGTTCCAAGATCTATGATGTGATTACGCAACATACGGGTCTTGATTTGTATAAAAGTGAACGAGTTTATCTAGTTCTACATATCCAACGTTTATTGTCATAAAAATTTAATTAAAAATACATAAGGAGAATTCTATCATGAATAGAGAAGAAGTAACATTGTTAGGTTTTGAAATCGTGGCCTATGCTGGCGATGCTCGTTCGAAACTATTGGAAGCCTTGAAGGCTGCTGAAGCTGGCGATTTTGCGAAAGCAGATAGCTTAGTTGAGGAAGCTGGTGGCTGTATCGCCGAGGCTCATCACGCGCAAACAAGTCTATTGACCAAGGAGGCAGCTGGTGAGGATTTGGCTTATAGTGTGACCATGATGCATGGTCAGGATCACTTGATGACAACTATCTTGCTCAAAGATTTGATGCACCATTTAATCGAACTCTACAAGAGAGGAGTTAAGTAATGAACAAACTAATTGCTTTTATCGAGAAAGGAAAGCCTTTCTTTGAAAAACTGTCTCGTAATATCTACCTTCGTGCTATTCGTGATGGTTTCATTGCAGGGATGCCAGTTATTCTCTTCTCAAGTATCTTTATCTTGATTGCTTTTGTACCAAACTCATGGGGCTTTAAATGGTCTGATGATGTTGTTAATCTCCTCATGAAACCTTATAGCTATTCAATGGGGATTCTAGCTCTCTTGGTAGCTGGTACAACAGCTAAGTCATTGACCGACTCAGTAAACCGTAGCATGGAGAAAACCAACCAAATCAACTATATGTCGACACTTTTGGCTGCGATTGTTGGTTTGTTAATGTTAGCAGCTGATCCGATTGAAGGTGGCTTTGCGACAGGTTTCCTTGGGACAAAAGGTTTGCTTTCAGCCTTCCTTGCTGCCTTTGTTACTGTAGCAATCTATAAGGTTTGTGTTAAGAACAACGTCACTATTCGTATGCCTGACGAAGTTCCACCAAATATCTCACAAGTCTTTAAAGATGTGATTCCATTCACTCTATCTGTTGTTTCTCTTTATGTCCTTGATTTACTAGCTCGCCATTTTGTTGGTGCAAGCGTAGCTGAATCAATCGGTAAATTCTTTGCACCATTATTCTCTGCTGCTGATGGCTATCTAGGTATTACGATTATCTTTGGTGCCTTTGCCTTCTTCTGGTTTGTTGGTATCCATGGTCCATCTATCGTTGAACCAGCAATCGCAGCTATTACCTATGCAAATGCCGAAGTCAACTTGAACCTTCTCCAACAAGGGATGCACGCTGACAAGATTCTTACTTCTGGTACACAAATGTTTATCGTTACCATGGGTGGTACTGGTGCGACACTGGTTGTTCCATTCATGTTCATGTGGTTGACCAAATCAAAACGAAACCGTGCAATCGGACGCGCGTCTGTTGTTCCAACCTTCTTCGGAGTTAACGAACCAATCCTGTTTGGTGCACCACTTGTCTTGAACCCAATTTTCTTTATTCCATTTATCTTTGCGCCAATTGCCAACGTTTGGATCTTTAAATTCTTCATTGAAACGCTTGGCATGAACTCATTTACTGCCAACCTTCCTTGGACAACACCAGGTCCGCTCGGTATTGTTCTTGGTACAAACTTCCAATTCTTGTCATTTGTACTTGCTGCTTTGTTAATCCTTGTTGACGTAGCCATTTACTATCCATTCCTCAAGGTTTATGATGAACAAATCCTTGAAGAAGAGCGTTCTGGTAAAGCCAATGATGAATTAAAAGAAAAAGTAGCTGCAAACTTCAATACTGCCAAAGCAGATGCTATTCTTGAAAAAGCTGGTGTAGAAGCAGCGCAAAACACAATCACAGAAGAAACAAATGTTCTCGTTCTCTGTGCAGGAGGAGGTACAAGTGGTCTCCTTGCAAATGCACTAAACAAAGCAGCTGCAGAGTACAAAGTTCCTGTTAAAGCAGCAGCTGGTGGCTATGGTGCTCACCGTGAAATGTTGCCTGAGTTTGATCTGGTTATCCTTGCTCCTCAAGTTGCTTCAAACTTTGAAGACATGAAGGCCGAAACCGACAAACTTGGTATCAAACTTGCTAAGACAGAAGGTGGCCAATACATTAAATTGACTCGCGATGGAAAAGGCGCTCTTGCCTTTGTTCAAGCGCAGTTCGAAGAATAAAATGTAAATAGCGAAGAAGTGAGATGGAGGAACTCCTCCCAACTATACCCCCATCTCATTTCTATTTCTTGAAAGGTGAATCAAATGACAAAAACACTTCCAAAAGACTTTATTTTTGGCGGAGCAACAGCAGCCTACCAAGCAGAAGGTGCTACACATACTGATGGTAAAGGGCCAGTCGCCTGGGACAAATACCTCAAAGATAACTACTGGTACACTGCTGAACCAGCCAGTGATTTCTATCACAAATACCCAGTTGACCTCAAACTTGCAGAAGAGTATGGTGTCAATGGTATCCGTATTTCAATCGCTTGGTCACGTATCTTTCCAACGGGTTATGGGAAGGTTAATGACAAGGGGGTTGAGTTCTATCATAATCTATTTGCAGAGTGCCACAAACGGCATGTTGAGCCCTTCGTGACTCTTCATCACTTTGACACGCCAGAAGCACTTCATTCAAACGGAGATTTCCTGAATAGAGAAAATATTGATCACTTTGTGGATTATGCAGCCTTTTGTTTTGAAGAATTTCCTGAAGTCAACTATTGGACAACCTTTAATGAAATTGGGCCGATAGGAGATGGTCAGTATTTGGTTGGGAAATTTCCTCCAGGTATCCAGTACGACCTTGCCAAAGTCTTCCAATCTCATCACAATATGATGGTGTCGCATGCGCGTGCAGTAAAACTTTTCAAGGATAAGGGATATAAGGGTGAAATTGGTGTAGTTCATGCACTGCCTACTAAGTATCCTCTGGATCCTGAAAATCCAGCAGATGTTCGTGCAGCCGAGTTAGAAGATATCATTCACAATAAATTTATTTTGGATGCGACTTATCTAGGACGATATTCTGAAGAAACCATGGAAGGTGTCAACCATATCTTAGCAGTCAATGGTGGAAGTTTAGATCTGCGTGAAGAAGACTTCGCTGTGCTAGAAGCTGCAAAAGACCTGAATGACTTCCTTGGAATTAACTACTACATGAGTGATTGGATGCAAGCCTTTGATGGCGAAACAGAAATCATTCATAACGGTAAGGGTGAAAAAGGAAGCTCTAAGTATCAGATTAAGGGAGTTGGACGCCGAGTGGCGCCTGACTATGTCCCACGTACGGACTGGGACTGGATTATCTATCCTCAAGGTTTGTATGATCAAATCATGCGCGTGAAGAAAGATTACCCAAATTACAAGAAAATCTACATCACAGAGAATGGTCTCGGATACAAAGATGAGTTTGTGGATGGGACAGTCTACGATGATGGACGGATTGATTATGTTAAGAAACATATGGAAGTGATTGCAGATGCAATCTCTGATGGAGCCAATGTCAAAGGCTACTTTATCTGGTCGCTGATGGATGTCTTTTCTTGGTCAAATGGTTACGAAAAGCGTTACGGCCTCTTCTATGTTGATTTTGAAACCCAGGAGCGCTATCCAAAGAAATCGGCTCACTGGTACAAGAAACTAGCGGAAAGTCAGATTATAGACTAGTAGAATTAGTAATTAGATATAGAATTCTAGTGAGGCAAAAGATGTTCAAAGATTTTATCCAATCAATTTATGAAAAAGTTTATATTATCAATTTTGATAAATGTTCTCAAATACCTTGTTTGACTAATGAGGAGCTGAAAAATCTTGGGAAATGGTATGTCTCTACCGGTAAAGAATGGGTTTGCCATTCAGACTATGAGCTGGAAGAATTTAAAAATATCTTTTTAAATTTTATCAGTCCTGAAGAACGGGATAATATTTCCTTTGATTCAGATTTTATGCCGTTTCAACAATCATAAAGAATCTAGGAAACTCTTTGTAAAAATCTTCATCAAAAATGCGTCATATCAAGATTCTTATTTTCTTAATATGACGCATTTTATATTTTATCAATCCTCAGTTTTATGGTTTAGAAAGAATAATTTTTGCTTGTTTCGAAAGTTGGTCGAAGGTTTCTTTACTCAGTTTGGAATCTGAAACGATGGTATCAATTTCTGAGATATTGTAGAAATTGTAAAAATCAAACTTATTAAACTTACTGTGGTCTGCCAGTAAGTATTTTTTATTGGCATTGTTCAAGGCGATTCGTTGTACCTCGCCCTCTTCTTCACTGAAAGTAGCAATTGCCTTATCCTTAATACCATTACAGCTTACAAAAGCTTTAGAAAACTGAAGATTGGTCAAATCCTGTAAGGTAAGTGTCCCTACAAAAGCACCAGTGATAGAGCGATAATTTCCACCAATCAAGATCAAATCTGTTAGTTTTCGTTCGTTTAGGATGAGAAAAACAGGAAGACTGTTTGTTACGACACGAATGTTATCAATAGGGAGCTCACGAGCAAAACATTCTAAGGTTGTTCCTGGCCCGATAAAAATAGTTTCACCTTCGTCAATCAAATGACCTGCAAAACGGCTAATTTCTTGTTTTTCAGCAATCTGCAAGCCTTGTTTTTCGACATTTGAGCGTTCGTTGTTTAATAGAGAACCTGTACGAAGTTTTTCAGCACCACCATGCACACGAACCAGCAAGTCCTTATCTGCCAATTCTTGTAAATAGCGGCGAGCTGTCATATCTGACACATCAAGACTCTCCATAATCTCTTTTACAGTAATAGTGCCTTTTGTGTTTACTGCTTCTAGAATACTATCTAGTTTTTCTTGCTTTAGCATCCTTATCACCTCGATTTCTACTATTATTATCTTACCATAAAACGCTCAATCAATCAAATAAAAAAACAAAATAAAACAAAAACAAAAATACCATGGTTGTTTTAAACAAACCATGATATTTGAATGATTGGCCAAATTAGTCTAAACCGTAGTTGTAATCCTCGTCTTGCATGGCTTCAACTTCACCAAGGAGGTAACCATTTCCGACTTGAGAGAAGAAGTCGTGGTTAGAAGTTCCTGTTGAAATACCGTTCATGATGATAGGATTGACATCATCAGCTGAATCTGGGAAGAGTGGATCTTGTCCTAGGTTCATAAGGGCTTTATTGGCATTGTAGCGAAGGAAAGTTTTAACTTCTTCGGTCCAACCAACACCGTCATAGAGACTTTCAGTATAACCTTCTTCGTTCTCGTAGAGAGTGTAGAGCAGGTCGTACATCCATTCTTTAAGTTTTTCTTGCTCTTCTTCAGGCAATTCGTTGAAACCAAGTTGGAATTTGTAACCAATGTAAGTTCCGTGAACAGACTCATCACGGATAATCAACTTGATAATTTCCGCAACATTGGCAAGTTTGTTATTACCAAGGTAGTAGAGCGGAGTGAAGAAACCTGAATAGAAGAGGAAGGTTTCAAGGAAGACACTGGCAACCTTCTTTTTAAGAGGCGTACCATTGAGGTAGATTTCGTTGATAATTTCAGCTTTTCTTTGTAGGTAAGGGTTGGTGTTGGTCCATTCAAAGATTTCTTCAATCTCAGCCTTGGTATTCAAGGTAGAGAAGATAGAAGAATAGGATTTTGCATGGACAGATTCCATAAATTGGATGTTGTTGAAAACAGCTTCCTCATGCGGTGTTCGGATGTCTGAGCGAAGCGCCTGAACTCCTGTTTCAGATTGCATGGTATCCAAAAGGGTCAAACCACCAAAGACTTTTCCTACTAAGTCTTTTTCCTTGTTTGATAGTTTTCTCCAGTCGTCTAGGTCATTTGACAAGGGGATACGCGTATCGAGCCAGAATTGCTCCGTCAGCTTTTCCCAAGTTGATTTGTCGATGACATCTTCGATGGCATTCCAGTTAATGGCTTTGTAGTAAGTTTCCATAGATTACTTCTCCTTGAAATAATGATCAAGCACCTTATCAATAACATTTACCGCAATAAATATTAGAGTTAATAAGTTAAGTTGGGGAGTGTAGTTAACATCAGTGGTAGAATTTGTAAGTATCATTAAAAATTGTAGTCCGTAAAACCCTAATAAATAACTTATTGGTAACAGCGTAATACGCTGGTCGTTTTTAAATTGTAATGAAAGATGTTTTACAATAGAGTATCCAAAACTTGTTACAGCAATGCACCAAAGATAGAGACTTTGTAGTGTGGTTTTAGGATCTAACGCAATAACAATCGTCATAATAATATAAAACATCAATAGAAAAGCTAGAGTTTCAAAAATAATATAGTTTAAATATTTATCTAGTTTTAATTTTTTATGCATACTTCCCTCCAACAAAGATTAAATCACACAACTTTCACATTGGTTAGCACCAACTTCTCCACCGTCGTCTGTAAAGGTACGGACGTAGTAGATAGACTTTATACCCTTGTTAAAGGCATAGTTACGAAGAATAGACAAGTCACGTGTCGTTTGTTTGTTTTCTTTCTTCCATTCGTAAAGACCTTTTGGAATGTCGCTACGCATGAAGAGAGTGAGTGAAAGCCCTTGATCCACGTGTTCAGTTGCAGCAGCGTAAACATCAATCACCTTACGCATATCCATGTCGTAGGCAGAAGTGTAGTAAGGGATAGTATCTGTTGACAAACCTGCGGCAGGGTAGTAGATCTTACCAATTTTCTTTTCCTGACGTTCTTCGATACGTTGCGTAATCGGGTGGATAGAAGCAGAAACATCGTTGATGTAGCTGATAGAACCATTTGGAGCAACAGCTAGACGGTTTTGGTGGTAAAGTCCATCTGCTTGAACCTTTTCGCGAAGTTCAGCCCAGTCAGCAGCGCTTGGAATAAAGACATCTTTAAAGAGCTCTTTAACACGGTCTGATTTTGGAACAAATTCGCCTGTTACATACTTGTCGAAGTAGCTACCGTTAGCATAGTCTGATTTTTCAAAGTTGTGGAAGGTGATACCACGTTCACGTGCGATATTGTTTGACTCAACCAAGGTCCAGTAGTTCATAAGCATAAAGTAGATGCTTGTAAATTCAATTGACTCAGGTGATCCGTACTCAATCAGTTGTTGGGCAAGGTAACTATGAAGTCCCATAGCACCAAGACCAAAGGTGTGGGCTAAGCTATTTCCGTGGTCTATAGTAGGGACAGCTACGATGTGTGAACTATCTGTAACGAAAGTAAGGGCACGAACCATAGCGCGGATAGAACGACCAAAGTCAGGTGAAGTCATCATGTTGACCACGTTGGTTGATCCAAGGTTACATGAAACGTCTGTTCCCATTTGAAGGAATTCTTGAGCATCGTTGATCAAGCTTGGTTTTTGAACTTGAAGAATCTCAGAACACAAGTTACTCATGATAATCTTACCATCTACTGGATTAGCACGGTTGGCCGTATCAATGTTGACTACATAAGGGTAACCAGATTCTTGTTGCAATTTAGAGATTTCAGTTTCCAAATCACGCGCCTTGATTTTTGTCTTGCGGATATTTGGATTTGAGACTAATTCATCGTATTTTTCAGTGATGTCGATGTAGTTGAATGGCACGCCGTATTCAAGTTCTACAGAATATGGGCTGAAGAGGTACATTTCTTCATTTTTACGAGCTAATTCGTAGAATTTATCGGGTACTACAACACCAAGTGAAAGAGTCTTTACACGAACTTTTTCATCAGCATTTTCTTTCTTAGTGGAAAGGAAAGCGATGATATCTGGGTGAAAGACGTTGAGGTAGACAACCCCAGCACCTTGACGTTGCCCAAGTTGGTTGGAGTAAGAGAAGCTGTCTTCGAAGAGTTTCATAACTGGTACGACACCAGAAGCAGCACCTTCATAACCTTTGATAGGAGCTCCAGCTTCACGAAGGTTGCTGAGGGAAATTCCCACACCACCACCGATACGCGAAAGTTGAAGAGCTGAGTTAATAGAACGTCCGATAGAGTTCATGTCATCAGTTACTTGAATCAAGAAACAAGAGACCAATTCCCCACGACGAGCACGGCCTGCGTTCAAGAAGGAAGGAGTAGCAGGTTGGTAGCGTTGGTGGATGATTTCATTGGCAATATCAGTCGCAATCGCTTCATCCCCGTCAGCAAAGTAAAGTGCATTAAAGAAGACTCGGTCTTCCATGCTTTCAAGGTAATATTCACCGTCATTAGTCTTCAAGGCGTACTGGTTGTAAAACTTATAGGCGGCCATGAATGATTTGAATTGGAAGTTTTGGTCCTTGATAAATTGATGCAATTCTTCCAAAAACTCTGGACGGTATTTCTTGAGAAATGCAGTTTCGATATAGTTGTGTTCAATGAGGTAGTTGATTTTATCAGTGATTGAATCAAAAACCATAGTGTTTGGAACCACATTTTCTTTAAAGAAAGCATCCAAGGCTTCCTTATCTTTATGAAGCATGATTTGTCCATTAACAGGACGGTTGATTTCGTTATTGAGACGGAAGTAAGTCACGTCTTCAAGATGTTTTAATCCCATAAAATTTTCCTTATCTAACCTGATTACAAAAGAAAGGCCTCTAAGTTAGCCCTAGAAGCAATTTCTTCTGGATGATGCGCTAAAATTATGCTAACTGTTTTAGTTTTCCTGGTTGGAAACCTGAAAAGATTTCAGTTGGTGTTTGGATAACAGGAGCAGCGCTGAAACCGAGCTCTTTAACTTGATCGATATACTCAGGTTGCTCGTCAAGATTGATCTCACGATAAGCGATATTATTACTGTCCAAGAAACGCTTGGTCATCTTACATTGGACACAGTTATTTTTAGAATAAACGGTTACCATTTTCGTAACTCCTCTTTCAAAATAGATTACTTTCTTAGTATATCAGAAAAAAAAACTTTGTCAAACTTTTTAAACTAAATCTTGTGCTAAAAAGTTACGGTTTTGAAATCAAAACACAAGATATAGTGTTTTTTGAAAACATAAATTTTGATTTCCGTTGAACTATCAAACTTTCTCAAAATAAAAAAACTACATACTGTATATTGGCAATATAAATAGAAGATTTTCAGCAAGCTATCAGAAAGGAAAACGAAGAAAATAGCAAAAATCGTAAGAACAGGAATAAGTCTAGCTGAGACAATACTTTAATAAAATAGAAACTGTAATATTTACGAAAAAAAGAAATTTTCTACACAAGATGTCCCAATATTTTGTATTAGAATATCTAAAATATAACCAAAGTGGAAATGACAGATTATGATGTATTCATAAAAATGGATCATTGGTTAATTTTATATAGGATACTTATGAGTTTCGTATCCTTTCATAAGGAGTATATAAATACAATGTTTGAGAAAGTTCATTTTATGTGATATAATATCTGTGATTATAAGATTAGAAAATGGATATCTGGATGCTTTTGCTTGATAGAGAATGTTATCAGATTATAATTAGATTAAATGAATGAAAGAACACAGAATTAGGAGGCGCGTGGTGAAAGAAAATGATGTTATTTTAAAACGGCAATCAACTCAAATATTTTTTAAGAATGGTGATACGGATTTTTTCTTTAATTGGTTGTTAGGAATCGGTGAAATTTTTGGTTTTTCTCATGGAGAGCTTTATTATCTTGCTCAAAGATTGGGGAACTCACCAAAGCCTGATGACTGGAAAAATGTATTTTTATCGCATGTAAACTACCTTGAACAAGAAGCAAGTAATTCAGGATTGAGTGAACAAACAAAGGCGCAGTATTATCTTGCACAGACCTACTCACTTCGCTCGGCAATTCAGTTTACCGATCCATTTTCTGACGAGTATTTACCGACCGTTCGTCAAATGGAGAAGGTGTTTTCTAGTGCAATTCATTCACTAGGTGCACCGATTGAAAAACTAACTATTCCCTATCAGGGTTCTTACTTGCCTGGGTATTATCTTCATAGCGGTGATAATTGTCCAACGCTAATCATGATTGGTGGAGGTGATACTTATCGCGAAGATTTATTTTACTTTGCAGGATATCCTGGATGGATACGAAATTATAATGTTTTAATGGTTGATCTTCCTGGTCAAGGGAGCAATCCTAGTAGAGGGCTGGTCTTTGATGTGGATGCTTCTATTCCAATTTCATTATGCATAGACTGGTTGGAAAATAGAAATCCTAAACTAAATTATTTAGCTATTTATGGTGTCAGCGGAGGGGGATATTTTACCGCACAAGCTGTCGAAAAGGATCCAAGAATTCATGCTTGGATTGCTAGTACCCCTATTTACGATGTTGCAGAACTTTTCAGAAAAGAATTTGGATCAAGTTTGAAAGCACCTAGTTGGTTAATAAATGCCATTTTAAAATTAGCTGGAAATTTGAATGAATCAGCAAATTTAAATCTTAAAAAGTATGCATGGCAGTTTGGTACTTCTGATTTTAAGAGTGCTATTGATGATGTATTTAACCATGCAAAGATTGTGGATTATCAAAAAATTCAATGCCCGTGCCTTTTTATCATGGGAAAGGGTGAGGGTGCTGAACTGCAGCATCAAACTAAGGTAATTTATGAAGCACTTAAATCTAAAAATCAACAAACTAAACTTCAAGTATTTGAGGCGGAAAGTGGTGCGGACGCTCATTGCCAAGTCAATAATCTAAGACTCGCCCATAATGTCGTTTTTGATTGGTTGGATACTTTATTTGAATGGAATCAATCAAAGTTTTAGTTCTACTTATACCACTTAGATATATCTACCTTTTTTACTGTTAGGGGCTACAAACTTATTTTACTTTAAGTAGCAAATTGGATAAATTCTCTACTGTTGATGGTAAGAGTAGGTTTTAGAATTTCAGTATTTAGTATTTGATGAAGTCTTTTCAAATAATAGATTTACCGAGTTATATTAATTATAGTTAAATAGTATTATTTCATTATTTACTAGGATTGTCCTCTGATTGGTATTAAGGGAAAATAGCTTTGAAAATTGAATTTTGATGATGACATTCTTTGAACAATTAGTGTTTAGATATGCTATTTAGTTACTAGAGTGCTCATTTAATAGAAAAAGAAGTAATTTCATTTTCAGTAAAAGTCCATAAAATACTTGAAAAATTATCTAGAAGGTGATATAATACAGTCTTGTAAGGGTTATCACATATAATCCAAATAAGAAACAATTAAAGGAGAGTCGAACTATGGCTTCTAAAGATTTCCACGTAGTGGCAGAAACAGGTATCCACGCACGTCCAGCAACATTGTTGGTTCAAACAGCTAGCAAATTTGCTTCAGATATCACTCTTGAGTACAAAGGTAAATCAGTAAACCTTAAATCAATCATGGGTGTTATGAGTCTTGGTGTTGGCCAAGGTGCTGATGTTACAATTTCAGCTGAAGGTGCAGATGCTGACGATGCAATCGCTGCAATCACTGAAACTATGGAAAAAGAAGGATTGGCATAAGGAAAATGACAGAAATGCTTAAAGGAATCGCAGCATCAGACGGTGTTGCAGTTGCAAAAGCATATCTACTCGTTCAACCGGATTTGTCATTTGAGACTGTTACAGTCGAAGATACAAACGCAGAAGAAGCTCGCCTTGATGCCGCTCTAAAAGCATCACAAGACGAGCTTTCTGTTATTCGTGAGAAAGCAGTAGGTACGCTCGGTGAAGAAGCTGCTCAAGTTTTTGACGCTCACTTAATGGTTCTTGCTGACCCAGAAATGATCAGCCAAATCAAGGAAACAATCCGTGCGAAGAAAGTGAATGCAGAAGCAGGTCTGAAAGAAGTGACAGACATGTTTATCACTATCTTTGAAGGTATGGAAGACAACCCATACATGCAAGAACGTGCAGCGGATATCCGTGACGTGACAAAACGTGTATTGGCAAATCTCCTTGGTAAGAAATTGCCAAACCCAGCTTCTATCAATGAAGAAGTGATCGTGATTGCGCATGACTTGACTCCTTCAGATACAGCTCAATTGGACAAAAACTTTGTAAAAGCTTTTGTAACCAACATTGGTGGACGTACAAGCCACTCAGCTATCATGGCGCGTACACTTGAAATCGCAGCAGTATTGGGTACAAACAACATCACTGAAATTGTTAAAGATGGTGACATTCTTGCCGTTAACGGTATCACAGGTGAAGTGATTATCAACCCAACTGATGAGCAAGCGGCAGAATTCAAGGCTGCTGGTGAAGCTTATGCGAAGCAAAAAGCTGAATGGGCACTTTTGAAAGATGCTCAAACAGTGACTGCTGATGGTAAACACTTTGAATTGGCTGCTAATATCGGTACTCCAAAAGACGTTGAAGGTGTCAATGCCAACGGTGCCGAAGCTGTTGGTCTTTACCGTACAGAGTTCTTGTACATGGATTCTCAAGACTTCCCAACAGAAGACGAGCAGTATGAAGCTTACAAGGCTGTACTTGAAGGAATGAATGGTAAACCTGTTGTCGTTCGTACAATGGATATCGGTGGAGATAAGGAACTTCCTTACTTCGATATGCCTCATGAAATGAACCCATTCCTTGGATTCCGTGCCCTTCGTATCTCTATTTCTGAAACTGGAGATGCTATGTTCCGCACACAAATCCGTGCTCTTCTTCGTGCGTCTGTACACGGTCAATTGCGTATCATGTTCCCAATGGTTGCGCTCTTGAAAGAATTCCGTGCAGCGAAAGCAGTCTTTGACGAAGAAAAAGCAAACCTTCTTGCTGAAGGTGTTGCAGTTGCGGATAATATCCAAGTTGGTATCATGATCGAAATCCCAGCAGCAGCAATGCTTGCAGACCAATTTGCAAAAGAAGTTGACTTCTTCTCAATTGGTACAAACGACTTGATCCAATACACAATGGCAGCAGACCGTATGAACGAGCAAGTTTCATACCTTTACCAACCATACAACCCATCAATACTTCGTTTGATTAACAATGTTATCAAAGCAGCTCACGCTGAAGGTAAATGGGCAGGTATGTGTGGTGAGATGGCTGGTGACCAAAAGGCTGTTCCACTTCTTGTCGGAATGGGCTTGGATGAGTTCTCTATGTCAGCAACATCTGTACTTCGTACACGTAGCTTGATGAAGAAATTGGATACAGCTAAGATGGAAGAGTACGCAAACCGTGCCCTTACAGAATGCTCAACAATGGAAGAAGTTCTTGAACTTCAAAAAGAATACGTTGACTTTGATTAATTGAAAGGTCCTTGCAACTCAGTTGCAGGGATTTTTTGTTTTAAAAATTTGGTGATTGATTTTCAATATAGGATTCTCAAATCAGACTGTTCAGATAGAAGATAGTGTAGAAAACAAAAAAATCATTAACTGGTTCATAAAATTCTTGACAAGTTCCAAATTTAGGAGTAAACTATTAACCAGTTAACTTTTAGAGAGGAGTTTCTGCAATTTAGAAATGAATTGCAACTAGAAATATCAAAAAGAAAGTGAGTTTCAATGAAAATTAATAAAAAATACCTAGCTGGTTCTGCGGCGGCTTTAATTTTAAGTGTCTGTTCTTATGAGTTGGGACTGTATCAAGCCAGAACGGTCAAGGAAAATAATCGTGTTTCCTATATAGATGGAAAACAAGCGGCACAAAAAGCGGAGAATCTGACTCCTGATGAAGTCAGCAAGAAAGAAGGCATCAATGCCGAGCAAATCGTCATCAAGATAACAGACCAAGGCTATGTCACTTCACATGGAGACCACTATCATTATTACAATGGTAAGGTTCCTTATGATGCTATCATCAGTGAAGAGTTGCTGATGAAGGATCCAAACTACCAGCTAAAGGACGAGGATATTATCAGTGAAATCAAGGGTGGTTATGTTATCAAGGTAGATGGAAAATACTATGTTTACCTTAAGGATGTAGCCCATGCCGATAATGTCCGTACGAAAGAAGAAATTAATCGACAAAAACAAGAGCATAGTCAGCAGCGTGAAGGTGGGACTCCAAGAAATGATGGTGCGGTAGCCTTGGCACGTTCACAGGGACGCTACACCACAGATGATGGTTATATCTTTAATGCTTCTGATATCATTGAAGATACTGGTGATGCTTATATCGTTCCTCATGGCAACCATTACCATTACATTCCTAAGAGTGAGTTATCAGCCAGAGAATTGGCTGCTGCAGAAGCCTTCCTATCTGGTAGAAGTGGTCAATCAAATAAGCCTACTTATCGCCGTACCAATAACAACAGTACCAGTAGCGATGTAGATAGATGGATCCCATCCTATAATAATCAAGGCAGTGGCTATACGAACATGAACACAGCTAACAACAGTAGCGACGATAGTCAAGCAAGTCAAAGTGATGACATTGATAGTCTTTTGAAACAGCTCTACAAACTGCCTCTGAGCCAACGACACGTAGAATCTGATGGCCTTGTCTTCGACCCAGCACAGATTACAAGTCGAACAGCTAGAGGAGTTGCTGTGCCTCATGGTAACCATTACCACTTTATCCCTTATGAACAAATGTCTGAATTGGAAGAACGAATTGCTCGTACTATTCCCCTTCGTTATCGTTCAAACCATTGGGTACCAGATTCAAGACCAGAAGAACCAAGTCCACAACCGACTCCGGAACCTAGTCCAAGCCCGCAACCTGCACCAAATCCTCAACCATCTCCAAGCAATCCAATTGACGAAAAATTAGTTAAACAGGTGATTCGAAAAGTAGCTGATGGCTATGTATTTGAGGAGAATGGAATCTCACGTTATATTCCTGCCAAGAAGCTTTCAGCAGAAACTGCTGCGGCCGTTGATAGTAAACTAGACAAGCAAGAAAGTTTGTCTCATAAGCTCGGAGCTAAGAAAACCAACCTCCCATCTGGTGATCAAGGATTTTACAATAAGGCTTATGATTTACTAGCAAGAGTTCATCAAGACTTACTTGATAATAAAGGGCGTCAAGCTGAATTTGATGCTTTGGATAAACTGTTGGAACGTCTCAATGATGCCTCAAGTGATAAAATCAAGTTGGTGGATGATATTCTTACCTTCCTAGCACCGATTCGTCATCCAGAACGTTTAGGAAAACCAAATGCGCAAATTGCTTATACTGATGATGAGATTCAAGTAGCCAAGTTGGCAGGCAAGTACACAACGGAAGATGGTTATATCTTTGATCCCCGTGATATCACCAGTGATGAGGGGGATGCCTATGTAACTCCACATATGACCCATAGTCATTGGATTAAGAAAGATAGTTTGTCTGAAGCCGAAAGAGCGGCAGCCCAGGATTATGCTAAAGAGAAAGGTTTGACCCCTCCTTCGACAGACCATCAGGATTCAGGAAATACGGAAGCTAAAGGAGCAGAAGCAATCTACAATCGAGTGAAAGCAGCTAAGAAGGTGCCACTTGATCGTATGCCTTACAATCTCCAACATACTGTGGAAGTCAAAAACGGAAGCTTGATTATACCTCATTATGACCATTACCATAACATCAAATTTGAGTGGTTTGACGAAGGTCTTTATGAGGCTCCTAAGGGGTATAGTCTAGAAGATCTCTTTGCGACTGTCAAGTACTATGTCGAACATCCAAACGAACGTCCGCATTCAGATAGTGGTTGGGGAAATGCAAGTGACCATGTTCAAAGAAACCAAAATGGTCAAGCTGATAACAATCAAACGGAAAATCCATCAGAGGAGAAACCTCGGACAGACAAACCTGAGGAAGAAAAGCCACGCGAAGAGAAGCCGCAGAGTGAGAAACCAGAGTCTCCAAAACCAACTGAGGAGCCAGAAGAAGAATCACCAGAGGAACCAGAAGAACCTCAGGTCGAGACTGAAAAGGTTGAAGCGAAGTTGAGAGAGGCTGAAGAGCTACTTGCAAAAATCCAAGACCCCATCGTCAAGTCTAACGCTAACGAAACTCTTACTGGATTAAAGAATAACCTATTGTTTGGCGCTCAGGACAACAATACTATTATGGCAGAAGCTGAAAAACTATTGGCTTTATTAAAGGAGAGTAAGTAAAGGTAGCAGCATTTTCTAACTCCTAAAAACAGAATAGGAGAACGGGAAAACGAAAAATGAGAGCAGAATGTGAGTTCTAGTTCTCATTTTTTTCATGAAAATGTGCAAAATATCTTGACATATAGTGTAAATAAAGATAAACTATTTACTAGTTAATTAAACGGTTAAATACTAGTTAAGGAGTAATGATGAAAAAAAGAACATTTCTATTATTAGTGGCAAGTCTGCTGGTTCTTGTATTAGGAGCATGTAGCCAAAAAGAAAAACAAGAAGCAAAAGGAATGAAGATTGTAACAAGTTTTTATCCAATCTATGCCATGGTCAAAGAGGTATCGGGGGACTTGAATGATGTACGGATGATTCAGTCTAGTAGTGGAATTCACTCCTTTGAACCTTCAGCAAATGACATTGCTGCTATCTATGACGCGGATGTCTTTGTCTACCATTCTCATACGCTCGAATCTTGGGCGGGAAGTTTGGATCCAAACTTAAAAAACTCAAAAGTTAAGGTTTTAGAAGCGTCTGAAGGGATGACCTTGGAGCGTGTACCTGGCTTAGAAGATGTAGAAGCTGGTGAAGGCATCGATGAAAAAACACTCTATGATCCACATACTTGGTTAGATCCAGAAAAAGCAGGTGAAGAAGCTCAGATTATCGCTGACAAACTTTCGGAGATTGATAGTGCCAATAAGGAAACGTATCAAAAAAATGCTAAAAACTTTATCGCTAAAGCCCAAGAATTGACTAAGAAGTACCAGCCTATTTTTGAAAAAGCGAGTCAAAAGACCTTTGTTACACAACACACAGCCTTTTCTTACCTTGCTAATCGGTTTGGCTTGAAACAACTTGGTATAGCAGGGATTTCCCCTGAACAAGAGCCAAGTCCGAGACAACTAACAGAAATTCAGGAATTTGTTAAGACCTATAAGGTTAAAACCATCTTTACTGAGAGCAACGCTTCTTCTAAAGTCGCTGAGACCTTGGTTAAATCAACGGGAGTTAGTCTAAAGACACTCAATCCTTTGGAAGCAGATCCTGAAAATGATAAAACTTACTTAGAAAATCTAGAAGAAAATATGAATGTTCTTGCAGAAGAATTAAAATAAGGAGATGATGAAAATGAATAAGAAATACCTTGTGGCAGGATCGGCTCTTGTCCTTTCCCTAAGCCTTTGCATCTATGCATTGAACCAACACCAGGTAGAAGAAAACAAAGATAATAACCGTGTGTCTTATGTCGATGGGAAGCAAGACTCTCAAAAAACAGAGACCCAAACACCAGATCAAGTTAGCAAAAAAGAAGACATTCAGGCTGAACAAATTGTTGTGAAAATTACCGATCAAGGTTATGTGACTTCACACGGTGATCATTTCCATTATTACAATGGTAAAGTTCCTTTTGACGCGATTTTCAGCGAAGAACTGTTGATGAAAGATGCCAATTATCAACTGAAAGACGCTGATATTGTCAACGAAATCAAAGGTGGTTACATTATCAAGGTGGATGGCAAGTATTATGTCTACCTTAAAGATGCGGCACATGCTGATAATATTCGTACGAAGGACGAAATTGAGCGCCAAAAACAAGGTCATACTCATGATGCACCAACTTCTAACAGTGCAGTGGCGCTTGCTCAATCTCAAGGTCGTTATACTACCGATGATGGCTACATCTTTAATCCATCTGATATTATAGAAGATACTGGTGATGCTTATATCGTACCTCACGGCGGACATTACCACTATATTCCTAAGAGTTCCTTGTCTGCTAGCGAATTGGCTGCTGCCCAAGCCTACCTTTCTGGAACTAGAAAACAAGCAAGTGTGACTGACTATCGTCAGAGTCCAAACACAACTAGTCAAATTAGCAATCCGAGTCAAGAAGCTGAAAGACCAAGTAATTCAGAAGAGAGCTTACAGAGTCTGTTGCAGCAACTCTATGCTCTTCCAAGGAGTCAACGTTATGCTGAATCAGATGGCTTGATTTTTGATCCTGCTAAGATTTCAAGTAGAACGCCGAGTGGCGTGGCGATTCCTCACGGAAATCACTATCATTTCATCCCATATACAAAACTTTCTGCCTTGGAAGAAAAGATTGCGCGTATGATTCCTTTATCTAGCGACAGTGGGAAGCCAACACCTTTGGAAAATCCAAGCAAACCAGCAGAACATCCAGCTCAACCAGATCATCCTCATGACCAAGATGGTAACCATGGAAGTCAGGATATCAACCATGAAGATCATGACCATGATGGAGAGGATCATGACCATCACCACGGTGAAGAACATGATCATGGTTTTGCAGCTGACCGTGTTATTAGTGAAGATGAGCAAGGGTTTGTAGTTTCTCATGGAGATCACGCTCATTATTTCTTTAAGAAGGACTTGACTGCAGCCCAAATCAAAGCTGCCCAAGATCACTTGAAAGAAAATCATCAGTCGCAGCACGTTCAACCACTTGCAAAGACTGTGGAAAGTTTCTCAAGAGATGCTAGCGATGAAGAAAAAATCAAGTATATCTCACAGACCTACGGAGTACCGCTCGAAGCGATTCGCATTTCAAATGGATTCTTTGTCTTTGGAAATCCGGATCAAGCCTATGATCCAACCCATATCCATCCCTATGCTGTTCGAAAAGAACATGTTCGTATTCCTCTCCAAACTGGAAATCCAGAACTGGATTTCCTAAATGAACTGTATACGACTGCCCTACGTGATGGGGTGTCTCCTTATAGTTTACAAGTAGAAAGTGGTAGTTTTGTGATTCCTCACGGAGACCACAATCACTACATCAAGGTTCAAACTAAGGGATATGAAGTAGCTTTGAAAAACAAGATTCCAGCCCTACAATCGACCTATCAACCTGGAGCATTTGATGAACAAACAGTTCTATCTAAGGTGGATCAACTTTTAGCAGATAGCAGAAGTCTCTACAAAGACCAGCCAATCATGCAGAGACGTGTTGAACTTGCTTTGGGGCAGTTCACCGAAAATATGAAAAAACTGGCAACAAACTCAACTGCTGGATACCTAGCAGCCTTGGATCTCTTCGATAAACAATACATCCATGTGGATCAAAGCGTGGCACCGGTTGAAACTTCACCTTTAGATAAGAAGTACCAAGCCCTTGTAGATAAGATCAATACACTGGATACAGACACTTATGGCTTGCCTAAGAAAGATCTTTTGGTACATTTGCAGGAAGCAAAACTAGCACAGGATGAGGCAGAGTTGGCTGCCATTGAAGCAAAACTGCAAGCCTTGCAAGATTTCCGAGATCGGACAGGGGTTACAACAGTAGAGTACATCAAGTATTTCTATGAACATGTATCTGATGGTCGTTTGAGAGAAGAACTTCGGAACCGTGTTGCCAAGTTGACATGGGAACTTTACCAGTCACAATCTTTCCTCAAAGCAACCGACTTGAACAAGTTATTCCCAACTATTTACCAAACTAAGCTAGAAGTAGAAGAAGCTCTCAAAGAAGAACCCGTATCTACAAAAGCTGGTAAGACTATTCTAGATACGGAAAAAGTAGATAGTCAAACTGCTAAGACAGCCATCTATGAATTCCTAAAAGAACTCTACGGTGATTTTATGCCAGAAGAGCGGGTTAGCAATGTTAAGAAGGAAGAAGTGGATGCTCTCCTAAGTAAAGCTGCCCAACTCCTAGCACGTGTCAAAGAAGATGGTGTCAAACAATCCCTAGCTGAAGAAGCAGCTAATATCAAAGCGGCCACTGAAAAGGAAAATGCAGACCTTGACGAAGCTAAAACACAACTTGAGGATCTTTTAAATCGTATTGCAGCGACTATCCAACGAGAGAAAAAAGAAGCAGAACAAGATCCACAAACCGTGATTATATACCAAAAACTCTATAATGTCTTGCTCTCTCTTCACAAGTACTTAGAGGATAACAAAGGATCCGATGCTGACTTTGAACGTGTTGATGCCCTATTTGATCAACTTGCAGCCAAAAGCAGCGACAAAGAAGGTCTCCTCACTCTAGCTAAAGAAATCATTAGCTTGAACCAAGAACTCCGTTCAACAGCAAGTGAAACTGATAGCCAATCTAAGTCTGAGAAAGACAGTGAAACAGTTGCTTCTCAACCAACAGAAAAGCAAGCGAAAAGTGAGTCTGAGCCAAGTGCTCAACCAAACGAATAAAAAGAAAGGCGAAGTAGCTGAGCTACCTCGTCTTTTTTAGTCTTTATAAGATACAATGCCAATGATAGTATCAACTGCACGTTCCATAGTCTGAAGGCTGACGTATTCAAAACGTCCATGCATGTTTTCCCCACCAGCAAAGATATTTGGAGTAGGAATTCCCATAAAGGAAATCTTAGATCCATCTGTTCCACCGCGGATTGGTTCGATAATAGGCGTGATCCCTAAATCTTCCATTACGGCTTTAGCAATGGTAACGGGTGTCATGTCTTTCTCAATGACTTCCTTCATATTGTAGTACTGGTCTGTCAGAGTTAAAGTCACGCGATCATTCCCAAGCTCTTGATTCATCTTATCAGCAATAGACTGCATAGCTGCTTTACGTGTTTCAAAGGCATCCTTTTCAAAGTCGCGAATGATGTAGCTTGCACGCGCCTCCTCGACACTACCTGATACCTCCATAAGATGATAGAAACCTTGGTAACCATCTGTTAGTTCAGGTCGGTCATTCTCTGGAAGTTGATTATGAAAATCAATTGCTAGCTGAAGGGCATTGACCATTTGACCCTTTGCAGTACCAGGGTGGACATTGCGTCCTTGAAAATGGAGTTCAGCAGCAGCAGCTGAGAAAGTTTCGTACTGAAGCTCCCCTAGTGGGCCACCATCAACAGTATAGGCAAAGTCAACGTTAAAGTCTTCAGCATCAAATTTATTAGCACCAACGCCAATTTCTTCATCTGGTCCAAAACCAACTCGAATCTCACAGTGTTTGATTTCGGGATGAGCAGTCAGATATTCAATAGCAGTCATAATCTCAGCAATCCCTGACTTGTCATCAGCACCCAGCAAGGTCGTGCCATCAGTTGTGATGAGGGTTTGGCCTGGATATTTCTCAAGACTCTTGAAGTCGGCCGGATCGAGTTTAAATCCAGAATCACCCAAGTCGATAACTCCACCATCGTAATTTTCGATGACTTGCGGATTAACTCCCTCAGCATTAAAATCAGCAGTATCCATGTGGGAGATGAAGCCAATCTTGCGTGTCAAGCTAGGATCATTAGCTGGTAAGCTACCAATAGCAAAACCATTTGGAAGGTAGTAGACGTTTTGCAGACTGACACGTTTCATTTCAGGAATAAGAACATTGGTCGCAAAATCTACCTGGCTTTGCGTACTTGGAGTAGAAGTAGAGTGTTCATCAGAACGCGTATTGACCTTAACGTAGGTCAAGAAACGATCTAAAAGGTTCGGATAAGTCATAAAAACTCCTTTAACAATCATAAAATAGAATGCAAACTTCGGAAAAAGCCTCATTCTGAAAATTTCATGAATTTTGAAAAAATATAATAATTCAAATTCAATAGACTTTCAAATGAAATTTTGGATATTTTAGAATAAAATATATGCATTGATATTTTATGAGATTTTTTTATTCTTTTTTCATTTTACCATAGAATAGTTTGAAAGACAAAGAAGAATCATACTCTTTTATTAATTAACATAATATAAAATTAATCATATTAATTGACACTGCGTGAACTTTATTGTACAATTATCTTGTAAATGCCCTAGATTGATATAGTAACAATATTAGTACATTCTAGTTAAGGAGAATAAAATGAACATTCGCTTCGATTTTAAGAAAGTTCAAATTATTGCGCGCCGTTTAGTTACACTGTTAGCTATTCTCTTTTTGTGTGCTCCGATAAGTCTGTTAAATGCTGATTCTACTACAGAACCTCAGACAACCCTTCATAAAACAATTACTCCGATATCGGGACAGGATGACAAGTATGAGTTGTCATTGGATATCACGTCCAAACTGGGAACAGAAACTCAAACGGATCCCTTGGATGTTGTTTTAGTAGCAGACCTCTCAGGAAGTATGAACAAGAGAGATGTTCCTTCTTCTACTGGTCGAACAATTACAAGATTGGATGCTTTAAAAAATACCCTTAAAGGAACTCGAGATCGTCAGGGATTAATTGATACCATTTTATCCAATTCAAATAATCGGTTATCCATGGTAGGTTTTGGCGGAAAGATTGATAATAAGTTTGCTGAACAAGCATGGAATTCCTACTACCGAAAATGGGAGTGGGGGTATCGGTATTGGCCGTATGAAGAGAGAACAGCATTTTATGATGGTGTGTCCCCATGGGATGATGCGGAAACAATTTTAAATTGGAATAACGATGCTAGTGGTTCAAAGACTGCAGTCAGTAATATGAGAATTGCTGGTGGTCAATCAATAGGGACTGAATCAGGAATCGGTACAGGAACCAATATTAGCGCGGGTATTCGTATTGCCAATCAATTGATAGATAGTGCAAGACCAAATGCCAAGAAGGTTGTTATTGTTCTATCAGATGGTTTTGCCAATATGTACTACAACGACAGTGGTTATACAGTTTATAACTATAATAATCAAGATGGATCAGAAACGGCACCAGATTGGTTCTGGAATAATTTAGATGTATCTATCAATAATCTCGCCTATAGTCTCGCTCCAAAACTAGCTGGCTTTTACTCTATTAAGTTTCGTTATTCAAATAATGTCGATAGTATTACCAGTTTGTAGTATTATATCAGGTACCACAATTCTTCCATTCCTAATGAAATCCTATCCGCAAACAATGAAGACCAGTTACGAGACAGTTTCAAAGATATCACTGATAAGATTCTGCCACTGGGAGTCCACCACGTGACTATCAAGGATGTTCTTTCTAAGTATGTCCAGCTATTACCAAACGGATCGTCAGAGTTTCGTGTAGTGAAAGAAAAGGCTGGTAGTAGTGAAACATTAACCGAAAATCAAGTAACTTTTGATTCCAAGACAACGTCAGAAGGATTAGTGGAAGTTACGGCTAAATTTTCTCCGAATTATTCCTTAGAAGATGGAGCTAGATATGTCCTTAAATTTACTGTTACATCTAGTCAAGATGCCTTAGATGCTATTGCTGGTGATAAGAAGATAGAGGCTGGTGATGCTGAGGGTTCTGATGTCAATAAACTCTACTCCAATAAAGGTGCCAGTGTCACCTATTCCTATGGAATAGGCACCTCTCAAACCAAGACCAAAGAATACTCTGACAACCCAACATTTAAGCCTTCAGATCCATTAACGGTACCAGTGGAAGTTGAATGGCAAGGTGTGACGGGTGCGAGAACTGTTATTACAGCTGATCAACCGAGTAATGTTGAACTGAAACTGGTTCAAAAGAACAAGAACGGAGGTTCTGACAATCAAGAATATCGAAAGACCAATGTGAATGTTAGTAAAAACGTATCTAATGAAACGAGGAACTTTGAAAAAGTTGCCAAAGGATATCAATACGATTTAATTGCACCGGACGTCCCAGCCTTTACCAAAGAAATAAAAAATGTTGGTACAGAAACTAAACCATCCTTTAAGGTAATCTATAAACAATTGCCAAGTCTGACGATTAAGAAAGTGTTGGAAGCTGAAAATAACTTGAACAAGGAGTTTAGGATTAAGGTAAAACTAACCTCTCCTGATTCTACGCCATTGAATGGAACTTTTGGTGAGATAACTGTTGTGAATGGTGAAGCGGAGATCCGTGTCGAAAAACGAAAACGTTGGAAAGGTGTTCTAAGTTATCTTCCTCGAGGAACCCACTACAAGGTTGAAGAAGAAGCCACATCAACAATTGGTTACCACGTTACATATGAGAATCAAGAGGGCGATCTGAATAAAGACGAGACCAGTACTGTCACGAACCACAAGCTTCCAAGCTTGTCCGTTACAAAAAAGGTTACGGGGGTATTTGCCAATCTATTAAAATCTTTTAAGATTACCATTAACATAAAGGATGCTCAGAATAGACCATTGAATGGTTCCTATAATGTATTGGTGAATAACAAAAGAACGATCTTGCAGTTTACTGACGGACGAGCGTCTGTTGATCTTAACAAAGACCACACGATAAAAATTTATGGGCTACCACTTGATAGCTCCTACAAAGTAGAAGAAGAATCAAACTCTTCGATTGGATATCAGGTTACTTATGAAAATAAAGAAGGCAAGCTTGATGCGGACAAGTATGCAACAGTTACAAATGATAAGAATAGTGTACCTGAGACCGGGATTGACTTCCTCAGCAGTACACTCGTGTTAGGAATAATCCTTCCTCTAGGAGGAATCTTCTTTACAATTCTACTCGGATATCTAGTGGTACATAGGAGAAAATAATGCTACTTAAAAAGAAACATAAGAAAACAGTAACAAAAGTCAATCGGGATAAGTCTCCACCGAGTGTATGGGGAGATATCCTCTACTTAGTCAGTAAGATTCTGATGGTTGGGTTTATACTGGCCACCCTTTACTTTTTTGTCTTTGGACTATTGAGATACAATGACGATGGTATGAAACCAGCCTTAAAAGATGGCGACTTGGTTCTCTACTATAGATTGGATAAGCGTTATTCGATTGGTGATCTGCTTGTCTATAGTTATAAGGGTAAGGAAAGAGTGGCGCGTGTCATTGCAACCGAAGGAAGTACGGTCGATATAAATGAAAATGGTCTCATCATCAACGGTTCTCCTCAACAAGAACAGGATATCTACAAAGAAACGCTGCTCTATAAGGAAGGGGTTACCTTCCCGATGAAAGTCCCAGCAGGACAACTCTTTGTCCTCGGGGACAATCGAACAACGGCTGTAGATAGCCGTGCTTTTGGAACCATTCCAATACAGGATACCCATGGCAAGGTGGTAACAGTCCTAAGGCGACGGGGCTTTTGATGACAATTTATGAAAAAAGAAATATAAAAATAAAAGGAATAATCATGAAAAAAACATTTTTGAAAAAATTAGTTACTGCAAGTATTGCAGCTGTAACCGCCTTGTCGGTCTTTAGAGGAGTGCCAACATTTGCGGATGATAATGATGTGGCAACTGCTAAAGCAACTGGTGAAACAAGTGCAAAAGTAGCTATTAATAAAACACTGAATATTGCTGAAGGAATTACAACACCGAAAGCGACTTTTAGGTTTACTTTTACTCCACAACCTGGAACTTCTTCAAATGATGCTCCTTATCAAATGGCTTCAAATTCGGAAAGTAATAAGGGATTCATTCCTGATCGTACGGTGACATATTCGGAAGCTGATCGATTAGCTAGTGGTCAATCAAGCATTAAAAAAGATACAGGTGACATTTTTGCTGGAGTTTCATATGATCATGCAGGCGAGTATGTTTACCTCGTAAAGGAAACAGATAAAACTTATACACCTATTAAAGATAAAAATGATCAAGATATAGATGCTGTGAAATATGATACTCGCACTTATAAAATGCATGTAATTGTCAAAAATAAAGAAAATTCAGGTACCTTTATTTCTTCTGTTTACTTTAGAGAAGAGAATAAACCTGGCGCTGCTAAAGTTGCTCCATCTTCAAATTCAAATATTTTCAAATATGATTTATTTGAGAACACATATACTAAAAATGGAGGGAAAATTGATCCAACAGATCCTAAACACCCAAATGAACCAACAAAAGATATAACAGACAATGCAAAAAAATCCTTAACTATTCTAAAAAAAGTTGACGGAGGGACTGCGGATCGTACAAAAGATTTCCAATTTGAGATAACAGTAAAATTACCCAAAACAAATGAAACGGCAGTATCTCCTGTAACACAAATTACAGTTCATTATGGTGATAAAACTGAAAATGTTGATGTTGCTAACGATAAAGTCACATTTACTAAAACTTTTACTTTGAAGCATGGTCAAGAGTTTGCCATTGCTAATCTTCCAGCAGGTTCTCGTTATACTGTAAAAGAAACCGGAAGCAAAGGATGTACCGCTACTTCTAAATATACTGAGAATGGTGAAAGTAAAACCAAATCAGATGGTACTCAAGCCCAAGATTATACAGTTGAAAATGTTCTTGTCGGTGAAAAATTGAACGAAAACACTTTTACCAATAAATTCCAAGACGTTACCCCTACTGGTCTCTTGATTGATAACCTTCCTTTCATCTTGATGATTGGTCTTGGTTTGGCTGGATTTGTTGTTTTGTCTAAAAAACGCAGACAAGCTTAAGCAAGTGGTTTGACTGATGAAAATCAAGCGTGAGAAACCAAAAAGGAGTTTGTCTAGGCGTCTGGTCCTTGCTGTAGATGCATTGATGAATCATATCTTGCTCCTCTTGGCAGCCTTAGTCTTTCTCTTTGGTTTCTACGCCCTTTGGGATGCCAATCAGGTTTATTCTCAGGCTTCATCAAGTGAGTATGAGGCTTATAGACCTGTTAGTACCAGTGAGAAGGATGAGCTTGCTAGTTTTTCTGGCTTTCACAAGCTACAGCAAGTCAATCCAGAGGTTCTCGGTTGGATCAATGTCTATGGCACCAATATCGACTATCCCTTAGTCCAAGCCAAAGACAATGAAAAATACCTGAACAAGGATTCCAAGGGAGAATTTGCAGCTACAGGGGCTATTTTCCTTGAGGCTCGAAATGAATCCAAGTTCGAAGACTTTAATACCATCATCTACGGTCACCATGTAGAAAATGGGGTTATGTTTGGAGATGTAGCAAAGTTTTCTGATAAGGAATTTTTTGACCAGCATCGCTACGGCAGTATTTACTATAATGGTGTTGAAAAAGGTCTTGAGATCTTTGAGATGCTCGAGGTAGACGCCTATGACTTTAACATCTACGATCCAGGTATTAATGGGGATGATCGGCGCCAAGAATATATCGATCACTTACTCTCGGTTGCCATCCACAAACGAGACATTACACTGGGGCCAAATGACCATATCATTCTTCTCAGTACCTGTTTCCTAGACGTAACAAATGGGAGACATATCGTAGTTGCCAAGATTACGGATACGGTTCCAAAGAACACCTTCCATACGAAAAAATCAAAACCATTTCCTTACAGCGTCTTTGATGATTCGTCGCTCGGACGATTTCTCTCATCGATTCCTTTGTGGATATGGTATATCATCTTATTTATCTTGCTCTTGCTATTGATCTTCTTGCTCATCATCCTCTACTTGATCTTGCGTCGTAGAAGAGAAGCAAAGGAAGAAGGGGAAGATACCATTACTGACTAAACTACCAATAAAAGAGAAAGGGACAGCCTCTCTTGCTCTTTTATTTTCAAGGCTAGAAAGGAGAAAGAAGGAAATATGAAAACAAGTACGAGTCGCAAAGTTATAAAGGTCATTCTATCCCTCTTTCTAGCTTTTTTCTGTCTTTTTACAGCTGATAGAGTACTTGCGAGTGACTACGATCATTATAATCCCATTGAAAAGGATGCCAGCAGTACGGGCTTTGAAACCTTGCAGCACCTCAACAAGGATGTTTGTGGTTGGATTAGCCTCGATGGGACCAAGGTAGACTATCCCCTCTTGCAGAGTCAGGACAATGTCAAATACCTTGATCGCAACGCTTTTGGCGATTATACTGTGTCAGGTTCTATATTCCTAGACTATCGTTTTAACCCCAACTTTACCGACTTTAACACCATCATTTATGGTCACTCCATGGCTTCTGGAGCTATGTTTGGTGAGATACAAAAGTTTGCTAACCAAGAGTTTTTCGAAAATCACCGTTATGGCTCTATCTATTATAACGGTCGTGAACGAGGGCTTGAGATTTTTGGGATTTTAGAAGTGGATGCTTATGACACGGAGATTTATCGAACCCTGAGTTCCAATGACGAGGAACATCAGGCATACTATCAGTATCTGTTAAGCAAAGCCAAATACAAGCGGGATGTCTCCTTGACCTCAACGGACAAGATTGTTTTGTTAAGCACCTGTTTCCTTAACATTACCAACGGACGACATATCCTCTTAGCCAAAATAACGGATGCACCAGTAAAAGCATCCCAGGATAAAAGTGGAGAAGCAGTAGGGACGCGCTATTTTGACCAAGGAATTCCAACGCATTGGATTTATATCCTTGCCTTTCTTCTCCTGATTATCGTCGTCTTACTCCTTGTCGTTATCATCCTAATCATGAGACGAGATAGAAAAACAAAAGAACAAAAAAAATAGTAGGCGGCGGAAGCGTTTACTATTTTTTTCTTTCATGATAGAATAGATAGTGAAAATAATATCATAAGGATGATAACATGAAAAGAGCCCTATTAATGATGACCTTTGGATCTCCAGAGGAGATTAGTTTTGAAGGAGTAGCAGAATTCTTTACAAATATTCGTCGTGGAGTTAGACCCCAAGACCACGAAATTCAGATCCTCTATGACAACTATGTCCGTATCGGTGGGACGCCTTTGCAGCGGATTACAAGGGAAGAAGTTGCTTTAGTAAGAGAACGTATAGGGGAGGAGTACGGTATCTACTTTGCCAACAAATTTTCTCGCCCCTTTATCCCAGACGTGATCAAGCAGATGGAAACTGATGGTGTTGAAGAATGTATTTGCTTGATTTTGGAACCTCATTATTCTTTTTACTCAGTCATGGGATATGAAAAGTTTTTGGAAAGCCAGCAGATCCGATTTTTAGTTATTAAGGACTGGTATCAACAACAGCATTTGCTGGACTTCTGGACAGATGAGATTAACAAAATTTTACGAAACCATGTGGGAGAAGAGTCTTTCAAGGTAATCTTTTCAGCCCATAGCGTCCCCGTTTTTGCCTTGGACTTTGGAGATCCTTATATCGATCAGATTTTCGATAATAGCAAGCTAATTGCTGAACAACTCGGCCTAACAGCCGACCAGTATACCAATACTTGGCAGAGCGAAAGCGATATTGGAATTCCTTGGATCAAGCCAGATGTCTTAGAATATTTACGAGAACAAAAGCAACATCCAGAGCATTATATTTTTGTCCCGATTAGCTTTATCAGTGAGCACATCGAAGTCTTGTTTGATAATGATGTGGAATGTTATGATTTGTGTCAAGAATTAGGTGTCACCTACCATCGTCCACCTATGCCCAATACGGATAGCCGTTTAATTGACGCTTTAGTTGCTACTGTACGAGACAGCGAAAACAAGGAATTTAAAGCTTTTCTCCCAGAAGAAGAAACCTTCGATGAGTTAGCGCCTTCGGCAACTACCAAGGACATCATGGAGGAGACAGACGACCTTCAGATGCCAGAATTTGTCAAAAAGCTCATTGAGAAAAAAGGCCGTGAAAATGTCAAGATGCCTTACTTAATTAAGAAAATGCTCGAAAAAGCTGGGAAGTTACCAAAAGAGTAAAGAAAAAAGGATTTAGCTTTAAGCTAAATCCTTTATCTGTTTTATTTTTTCTCAAGAAGAGCTTTGATTTCTTGAAGAACTTCAAGTTCAGTTGGAGCAGCAGGTGCTTCCTCAACCACTTCCTCTTTCTTACGAAGGTTTTGAGCTTTTTCAATACCTTTGATAACGAAGAAGAGAACTGTACCCACAACAAGGAAGTTGATAACAGCGCTCAAGAATTTACCATATGTAACACCATTCCATGCAAGCTCAGCGATGTTTTGTACTTTCGCAGCTTCCAAAGCTGGGTTCAATAGAAGTGGAGTGATGATATCATTAACAAATGAAGTAACGATAGCACCAAAAGCAGAGGCAATGATCACACCGACAGCAAGGTCAACGACATTACCACGAAGCAAGAATTCTTTAAGATCCTTTAACATTTTCATAAATTCCTTTCCTAATTTTCTAATTTATTATATCCTAAATTGTGACAAAAAGCAACTTGAACGCTTAAAGTGGTCAGTTTCCCCTTTTAAAAATATAGATTTTACTGAAAATATAGTTTAAAATGATGATCAAAATTTGTGCTAGAATAGTTTCAACAGTATTAACCCTATCTATATTCTGTTCGACAAATTGTCCAATAATATCAGGAAAGGTTGTAACAAAGATATAAGTTAAAAGAACGTCAAGACCAAGAGTAGAGAGGCGAGCTAAGAAAAACTTAGCCAGGCGGGTTGGCCAGTTCCTTCTCTCTTGTTTAAAGACGATTGTATCATTTGTGAGAAAGGCAAAGAGAATCCCGATAAGATTAGCGAGTGCAGTAGCTAGGATTTCCTGGTGGCTGATATGGTAAATAACCAAACGTGATGAAATAGAAACTAGGGTAGTAGCACCACCAAAAAATAGGTAGGAGAAAATCTCGTTATCAAAGAAAGCTTTTATTAGTTTTTTCATGATTTTAGTATAGCATAAAGCTAGCTAATGTGCTATACTAGTAAGGTTGATAATCTCAACCCTTGGTGCTTAGCTTCTTTCACCAAGCATATTTTACGCGGGAAACCGTTAAAGGAGAAAACATGAAAAAATTAACTGTTCGTGATGTGGCAGACATCGCTATTGTTGCTGCTATTTATGTAGTTTTGACTATTACGCCACCAATTAATGTTCTTAGTTTTGGGGTGTATCAGTTCCGTATTTCAGAAATGTTGAATTTCTTAGCATTTTACAACCCTAAATACATTTTCGGTGTGACAATTGGATGTATGATTGCTAATTTATTTAGTAGTTTTGGCCTAATAGATGTCTTTGTCGGTGGAGGTTCTACCCTAGTTTTCCTTAGTCTCGGTGTATGGCTCTTTGGAAAATACAGCAAAGATTACCTCTTTAACGGATTGATTCGAAAAGATCATTTCTTCTTTTCAATCCTCTTCTCCATTTCAATGATTACCATTGCAGCTGAACTTCATATCTTGACAGAAGCTCCCTTCTTTTTCACATGGTTTTCTACTGGAATTGGTGAGTTTGCATCACTTATCGTGGGAGCGATTTTGATTGGTAAACTGGGACAGCGAATCGATCTAACAAAATAAGAAGTTTATAAGCTAGATTCTTGCTAAATCTAGCTTTTTTCATTCCATAAAATTAAAAGAGAGCGCTTGACAAGAACATAGAACTATAGTATACTTTTTAGGTAAGCTGATTTAGCTCAGTTGGCAGAGCGCATCCATGGTAAGGATGAGGTCGCCGGTTCAATCCCGGCAATTAGCATTCGATAGACAGGAAAACTCTTGATATTCGAGAGTTTTTTTTATATTTCCCCCGCATTAGCCTTGACAAAGTCAGCAAAGCATAGTAGAATAAAACCTGCGATGAGTCGATAGGTAGTCTTTGGACTGCTATTGAGCATAAGGAGGTCATAACGCAGGAGCGGACCTTGATGAGTTGTGTGAACCTGCTCATCACATGAAGATGCCTCTTAGTCCTTAGTCAATGACTAGGGATTTTTAATTTTCAGAAAATATAACCCAAAAATGCTTTTCAATTTCTGGAAAAAGTAGTATAATACATCTATTATAGAAATTTTTAGAAAATTCCGAAAGAGGTTATTTATGGGATATACAGTTGCTGTAGTCGGCGCGACAGGTGCTGTCGGAGCTCAGATGATAAAAATGTTGGAAGAATCAACACTTCCAATCGATAAAATTCGTTACCTTGCTTCTGCACGTTCAGCGGGCAAGACTTTGAAATTTAAAGACCAAGATATTACGATTGAAGAAACGACTGAGACAGCTTTTGAGGGTGTTGATATTGCACTCTTCTCAGCAGGAGGTTCGACATCAGCTAAGTATGCACCATACGCAGTTCAAGCTGGAGCGGTAGTAGTGGATAACACATCTTATTTCCGTCAAAATCCAGATGTACCATTGGTTGTCCCAGAGGTCAATGCTCACGCACTTGATGCCCACAATGGGATCATCGCCTGCCCTAACTGTTCAACAATCCAAATGATGGTGGCTCTTGAGCCTGTTCGTCAAAAATGGGGCTTGGACCGTATCATAGTTTCAACTTATCAAGCAGTTTCAGGTGCTGGTATGGGAGCGATTCTTGAAACACAACGTGAACTTCGTGAAGTCTTGAATGACGGTGTGAACCCACGTGACTTGCATGCAGAAATCTTACCTTCAGGTGGTGATAAGAAACACTATCCTATCGCCTTTAACGCTCTTCCACAAATTGATGTTTTCACTGATAATGATTACACTTATGAAGAGATGAAGATGACCAAGGAAACGAAGAAAATCATGGAGGATGATAGCATCGCAGTGTCTGCAACATGTGTTCGTATTCCAGTTTTGTCAGCTCACTCTGAGTCTGTTTACATCGAAACAAAAGAAGTGGCGCCAATCGAAGAAGTCAAAGCAGCCATCGCAGCCTTCCCAGGTGCTGTTCTTGAGGATGACGTAGCGCATCAAATCTATCCGCAAGCCATCAATGCTGTCGGATCACGTGATACCTTTGTTGGTCGTATCCGTAAAGACTTGGATGCTGAAAAAGGAATCCACATGTGGGTTGTTTCAGATAACCTTCTCAAAGGTGCTGCTTGGAACTCAGTTCAAATTGCAGAAACGCTTCACGAACGTGGATTGGTTCATCCAACAGCTGAATTGAAATTTGAATTAAAATAGTCATATCGTTTAGGAGTTCAGATGAACTCCTTCTTTGAAATAGAGAGGTGTTTCTCATGTCTTATCAAGATTTAAAAGAGTGTAAAATCATCACGGCCTTTATTACCCCTTTCCATGAGGATGGTTCCATCAACTTTGACGCCATTCCAGCCTTGATTGAGCATTTATTGGCCCATCACACAGACGGCATTCTTCTAGCTGGTACGACTGCTGAGAGTCCGACTCTGACCCACGATGAAGAATTGGAACTCTTTGCGGCTGTACAAAAGATTGTCAATGGACGCGTTCCTTTGATTGCGGGTGTAGGTACCAATGATACGCGTGACTCGATCGAATTTGTCAAAGAAGTCGCAGAATTTGGCGGTTTCGCAGCCGGACTTGCGATCGTACCGTACTACAACAAACCTTCTCAAGAAGGCATGTATCAGCACTTTAAAGCGATTGCAGATGCTTCTGACTTGCCTATTATCATCTATAACATTCCAGGGCGTGTAGTTGTGGAATTAACTCCAGAAACCATGCTTCGTTTGGCTGATCATCCAAATATTATCGGTGTCAAAGAATGTACGAGCTTGGCCAATATGGCTTACTTGATTGAGCACAAACCAGAAGAGTTCTTGGTCTATACCGGTGAGGATGGAGATGCTTTCCATGCTATGAATCTTGGTGCAGATGGGGTTATTTCTGTTGCCTCTCATACAAATGGAGATGAAATGCACGAGATGTTGACTGCCATTGCAGAAAGCGATATGAAAAAAGCAGCAGCTATTCAACGTAAATTCATTCCTAAAGTCAATGCTCTCTTCTCTTATCCAAGTCCTGCTCCAGTTAAGGCTGTTCTTAACTATATGGGATTTGAAGCCGGACCAACTCGTTTGCCTCTAGTTCCAGCGCCAGAAGAAGATGCTAAACGCATTATCAAAGTTGTCGTAGATGGCGACTACGAAGCAACTAAGGCAACCGTAACAGGCGTCCTTAGACCAGATTACTAATAAAGATAATAAAATCCATGACCGCAAGAACGATCATGGATTTTGCTTATTTTCCTAAACAGAATTGGCTAAAGAGTTGGGTGATGAGTTCATCTGGAGCAGCATCCCCAGTGATTTCACCGAGAATTTCCCAAGTATGAGTCAAGTCAACTTGAAGCAAGTCAACTGGCATCCCCAGTTCCAGCCCTTCATTAACAGCTTGTAAGCTTTCAACGGCCTTTTCAATCAAGGAAATATGACGGGCATTTGACAAGTAAGTAGCATCTTGCTCGACCAAACCAGCATTTTCAAAGAAGAGGTCGTTAATACGCTCTTCAATCTTATCGATGTTTTGATTTTTAAGGACTGAAATACGGATGACATCTTCTGGTAGTTCAGAAGTTTCAATCGCTTCAGGAAGATCAGTTTTATTAAGTAGAATAATGCGGTTGGTATCCTGACTGATTTCTAAGAGTTGTCTGTCTTGTGCTGTTAGTGGTTCACTAGCATTTAGCACTAGTAGTACCAAGTCAGCTTCCTTGAGGGCTTTTCTCGAACGCTCAACACCGATTTGTTCCACGATATCATCTGTTTCCCGAATACCAGCTGTATCAATCAATTTGAGAGGTACACCATTGATGTTGACGTATTCTTCGATAACATCTCGTGTCGTACCAGCGATGTCTGTTACGATGGCCTTATCTTCACGTAGGAGGTTGTTTAGAAGACTGGATTTCCCAACGTTGGGACGACCGATGATGGCAGTTGAAATTCCCTCACGAAGGATTTTAGCACGACGAGCTGTTCTAAGGAGATTGGTTAACAATTGCTCAAACTCCATAGTTTTCTCACGAACAACAGCAGTAGTGGCTTCTTCAACATCGTCATACTCAGGATAGTCGATATTGACCTCTACTTGTGCAAGCGTATTGAGGATTTCTTGGCGGGTATTATTAATGAGGTCAGAAAGGGAGCCGTCCAATTGCTTAACTGCAATATTCATAGCCTTGTCTGTCTTGGCACGGATGATGTCCATCACCGCCTCAGCCTGTGTCAAGTCCACACGACCGTTTAAAAAGGCGCGCTTGGTAAATTCACCAGGTTCTGCCAACCGAGCTCCTTCACGGATCGCTAGTTGGAGAATTTCATTGGTTACCGCAATCCCACCGTGGGTGTTAATCTCGATAATATCCTCACGAGTGAAGGTTTTTGGAGATTTCATGGCTCCCACCATGACCTCGTCCATGACTTTACCAGTTAGAGGGTCAACGATGTGACCGTAGTTGAGAGTGTGGCTAACAACCTGTCTCAAGTCTTTTCCTTTAAAAATCTTTTGCGCAATAGCAAAACTTTCTGTTCCGCTCAGGCGGACAATACCAATAGCCCCTTCACCTAGTGGAGTAGAGATGGCAGCGATGGTATCAAATTCACGTGTAATCATAATGTTTCCTTTAATAAATAGCTCTTTTCTTGGAAATTTTTCCAAGTCTCTTTTCAAATTGTAACAAATTTGAACTATTTCTTCAATGGATGCTACTTGGAGATTGAAAAAGCCTAAGCAATTCTGCTTAAGCTAGCTTATTTGGTGCGCATTTCCCCTTGTGGGAAGTAAGTTCCTTCTGGCATGTCGTTGATGATGACATGGACAGCAGATTGAGGTGCTCCAGTGTTGCGAACAACAGCTTCTGTTATTTCCTTAGCAAGAGCTTTCTTTTGCTCGAGCGTGCGTCCTTCAAATAAATCGATGCGTACAAATGGCATAATAGCTTCCTCCACTAGTTTTTGATTTCTTCTATTTTACCACATTTTGCCGTTTAAAGCTTAAGAAAATTATGATATACTAGAATGTAGCAAAAATTTAGAAATGGACGTGAAGCAAGAAACATGGCACAGTTGTATTATCGTTATGGGACCATGAACTCTGGTAAGACGATTGAGATTCTCAAGGTGGCCTATAACTATGAGGAGCAAGGAAAAGGTGTTGTGATTATGACCTCGGCTCTGGATACGCGTGACGGTGTTGGCTATGTATCGAGTCGAATTGGCATGAAACGCCCTGCCATTGCGATTGAGGAGTCAACGGATATCTTCGGCTATATCCGAGATTTACCTGAGAAACCATACTGTGTTTTGGTCGATGAAGCCCAGTTTCTCAAACGTCATCATGTTTACGATCTAGCTCGTGTTGTGGACGAGTTAGATATACCCGTCATGGCTTTTGGTTTGAAAAATGACTTTCGCAATGAACTGTTCGAAGGTTCCAAATATCTATTGCTCTTAGCAGACAAGATTGAAGAAATCAAGACGATCTGTCAGTACTGTAAGAAAAAGGCGACTATGGTGTTGCGTACGCACGATGGTGTGCCAGTCTATGATGGCGAACAAATTCAAATCGGTGGCAATGAAACCTATATCTCAGTCTGCCGTAAACATTATTTTGCGCCAATGATAACATCTAACAAGGAGCACAACTATGACAATTGAACTAAGAGATGTTACAATGGAAAATTATTTTGATGTTTTGAATTTGGATGTCAAGGAATATCAAAAGCAATTCATTGCAACCAACGCAATTAGTTTAGCTGAAGCATATGTCTACACTAAAAATGGAGATTTTGTAGCTCCATTGGCAGTTTATGATAAGGATGCAATTATAGGTTTTGTGATGATAGCTTATGATAAAAAGATCGGAATTAGTAGTGGAAATTATTTACTATTTCGTTTTATGATTGATAAGAATTTTCAAAATCAAGGATATTTTAAACCAATTATGGATAAAGTGCTGGACTATGTTCGGACAGCGCCAGCAGGTTTAGGTAATAAACTTTGGTTGTCTTATGAACCAGAAAATGAACATGCAAGATCTTGTTACCTCAGTTATGGATTTAAAGAAACTGGGGAAATATTTGAGAACGAAGTAGTAGCAACCTATGATTTAACAATTGAGAAATAAGGAGAAAAAATGAACATCTATGATCAACTACAAGCTGTAGAAGACCGTTATGAAGAGTTAGGAGAATTGCTCAGTGACCCTGATGTGGTATCTGATACCAAACGTTTCATGGAATTGTCCAAAGAAGAGGCTTCCACTCGCGATACGGTAACAGCCTACCGTGAGTACAAACAAGTCCTTCAAAACATCGTCGATGCTGAAGAGATGATTAAGGAATCAGGTGGAGATGCGGACTTGGAGGAAATGGCTAAGCAAGAACTCAAAGATGCCAAGACTGAAAAAGAAGAGTATGAAGAAAAATTGAAAATCTTGCTCCTTCCTAAGGATCCAAACGATGATAAGAACATCATCCTTGAAATCCGTGGAGCTGCTGGTGGAGATGAAGCAGCGCTCTTCGCCGGGGATTTGCTAACTATGTACCAAAAGTATGCGGAAGCCCAAGGCTGGCGCTTTGAAGTCATGGAAGCCACTATGAATGGTGTCGGTGGATTCAAAGAAGTGGTTGCTATGGTTTCTGGTCAATCGGTATACTCTAAACTCAAGTATGAGTCTGGTGCTCACCGTGTGCAACGTGTCCCTGTGACAGAAAGCCAAGGTCGTGTCCATACATCAACTGCCACAGTTCTTGTCATGCCTGAAGTGGAAGAAGTAGAATACGATATTGATCCAAAAGACCTTCGTGTTGATATCTACCACGCATCTGGTGCTGGTGGACAGAACGTCAATAAGGTTGCGACTGCCGTTCGTATCGTTCACTTGCCAACCAATATCAAGGTTGAGATGCAGGAAGAACGTACTCAACAGAAGAACCGTGAGAAAGCCATGAAGATCATCCGTGCCCGTGTTGCTGACCATTTTACTCAGATTGCTCAAGATGAACAAGACGCTGAGCGTAAGTCAACTATCGGTACTGGTGACCGTTCAGAACGGATCCGTACGTATAACTTCCCACAAAACCGAGTCACAGACCATCGTATTGGCTTGACCCTCCAAAAACTAGATACCATTTTATCTGGTAAATTGGATGAAGTTGTGGATGCCTTGGTTCTTTATGACCAAACACAAAAATTAGAAGAATTAAACAAATAATGAAATTAGCTCAATTATTTTCAGATTTTGAAGAAGAGTTGATGAGACAAGGAGAGGAAGCAGAAAGCCTCTCTTTTGTCTACCGTAGCCTAAAAAATCTCTCTTTTACAGACTTTGTCTTTGCCCTCCAGCAAGAGGTAACAGAGGAAGAAACACAATTTGTAGAAGAAATTTTCCAGCAGTTAGCGTCTCATAAACCAGCTCAGTATATCATTGGTAACGCAGATTTCTTTGGGATGCAGTTAAAGGTGGATGAGCGTGTTTTGATTCCTCGCCCAGAAACAGAAGAGTTGGTAGAACTTATCCTGTCCGAAAATCCTGAAGAAAATCTTAAGATCCTAGATATCGGGACTGGAAGTGGTGCCATAGCCCTTGGATTAGCTAAAAACAGATCAGATTGGTCAGTGACAGCAGCAGATATTTCCCAAGACGCTTTGAAGCTTGCATCAGAGAATGCTAGAAATCAAAATCTTAATATATTTTTTAAAAAATCTGATTGTTTTGCAGAAATTTCTGAAAAATATGATATAATTGTATCCAATCCACCCTATATCTCTCGTGAAGATGAGTCAGAGGTCGGTTTGAATGTTTTGCATTCGGAGCCTCATCTAGCTCTCTTTGCAGATGAGGATGGCCTAGCTATTTATCGCAGAATTGCGGAAGATGCAAAAGACTATCTCACAGATGGTGGTAAGATTTACCTTGAAATTGGATACAAGCAAGGTCAAAGTGTTCCTGCGCTTTTTAGGAAATATCTTCCTGAAAAACGAGTACGAACACTCAAGGACCAATTTGGTCAAGATAGGATGGTTGTAGTTGATGATGGACAGGATTAGACAAGAGTTGGAAAAGGGCGGAGCTGTTGTTCTACCAACCGAGACAGTTTATGGTCTCTTTGCTAAGGCCTTAGATGAAAAAGCTGTCGACCATATTTACCAACTCAAACGTCGTCCTAGAGACAAGGCGCTCAATCTTAATGTCGCTTCTCTAGAGGACATCTTGCACTTTTCAAAGAATCAGCCAACTTATCTACAAAAGCTTGTAGAGACCTTTTTACCAGGTCCCTTGACCATTATCCTTGAAGCAAATGACAGAGTTCCCTTTTGGGTCAATTCCGGTCTTGCTACGGTTGGATTTCGGATGCCGAGTCACCCCATTACACTTGATTTGATTAGAGAGACAGGTCCCTTGATTGGGCCGTCTGCCAATATCTCAGGTCAGGCAAGTGGAGTGACCTTTGCTCAAATTCTAGAGGATTTTGACCATGAGGTTTTAGGTCTGGAGGACGACGCTTTTCTAACTGGACAGGATTCGACTATTTTGGATTTGTCTGGAGACAAGGTGAAAATTTTACGCCAAGGAGCAATTAAGCGAGAAGACATTCTTGCACAGTTGCCAGAGATTTCTTTTGAGGAGGAATGAGATGCTAAGAGATTTGCAAGAAACAGATGTGAATGCTATATGTGAGATTAACCAAGAGGCCTTGGGTTATTCTTTTAGTCCAGAGGACACAGCTAGTCAACTAGCTAAATTATCTCAGGATTCCCATCATTTCCTACTTGGCTATGAGGATGAAGTCAGCCGTGTCCTACTTGGATATGTCCATGCTGAAGTTTATGAATCCCTCTATTCCAAAGCAGGCTTTAATATATTAGGCTTAGCGGTTTCGCCTCAAGCGCAAGGGCAAGGTATCGGTAAAAGCTTACTACAAGGGTTGGAAGACGAAGCAAAAAGACGTGGTTATGAGTTTATCCGCTTAAACTCTGCCGATCACCGTCTGGGTGCTCATGCATTTTATGAAAAAGTTGGTTATACTTGTGATAAAGTGCAGAAACGGTTTATTCGCATCTTTTAGTTTATTTTCTTTCTTGTAAAAACAAACTAAAGGACCAGTCACACTACAAAGGAGAAGACCTATGATTTTTGACAAAGATGATTTTAAAGCATACGATGCTGATCTATGGAATGCTATTGCCAAAGAAGAAGAACGCCAACAAAACAACATTGAGTTGATTGCTTCGGAAAACGTGGTTTCCAAGGCTGTTATGGCAGCTCAAGGGTCTATCTTGACAAACAAATATGCCGAGGGTTACCCAGGACGCCGTTATTATGGTGGAACTGATGTAGTAGACGTGGTAGAAACTCTAGCGATTGAACGTGCAAAAGAAATTTTCGGTGCTAAATTCGCTAATGTCCAACCTCACTCAGGAAGCCAAGCCAACTGTGCTGCTTATATGGCCTTGATTGAGCCAGGTGATACCGTTATGGGGATGGATTTGGCAGCAGGTGGACACTTGACCCACGGAGCTCCAGTTAGCTTCTCTGGTCAAACCTACAACTTTGTTTCTTATAGTGTGGATCCTGAAACAGAACTCTTGGACTTTGATGCTATCTTGAAACAAGCCCAAGAAGTAAAACCAAAACTAATTGTAGCGGGTGCTTCAGCCTATTCTCAAATTATCGACTTCTCAAAATTCCGTGAAATCGCTGATGCCGTTGGGGCTAAGCTTATGGTCGATATGGCCCATATCGCTGGTTTGGTGGCAGCCGGACTTCACCCAAGCCCAGTGCCATACGCTCATATCACTACAACAACGACCCACAAAACCCTTCGTGGACCGCGTGGTGGTTTGATTTTGACAAATGATGAGGACCTAGCTAAGAAAATCAACTCAGCTATTTTCCCAGGTATTCAGGGTGGTCCTTTAGAGCATGTTGTGGCGGCTAAGGCGGTTTCCTTCAAAGAAGTTTTGGATCCAGCTTTTAAAGAATATGCAGCTAATGTGATCAAGAACAGCAAGGCTATGGCAAATGTCTTCTTGCAAGACCCTGATTTCCGAATCATTTCTGGAGGAACTGAAAATCACCTTTTCCTAGTTGATGTAACCAAGGTTGTAGAAAACGGAAAAGTTGCTCAAAACTTGCTAGATGAAGTCAATATTACCCTAAATAAAAACTCAATCCCTTACGAAACCTTATCACCATTTAAGACAAGTGGGATTCGTATCGGAGCAGCAGCCATTACTGCACGTGGATTTGGTGAAGAAGAAAGCCGTAAAGTAGCTAAACTCATCATTAAAACCCTTAAGAATGCAGAAAATGAAGCTGTCTTAGAAGAAGTGAGAAGTGAAGTCAAAGCGTTGACAGATGCCTTCCCATTATACGAGGACTAAAACTTTTATGGACATTTATATTAAGAAAGCCATTATCCATCAGTTTAGCCCGGATGATACCGAGCTGTTCCTAGCGGATAAGTTTCTCAATATCACTCCAAAAATCGAAGAATACCTACGTAAAAAAATTGAACGTGTGTATTCAGATGAAGCTAAGACTGGGATTTTCGAAGAAGAAAATCCCTTCTTCAATCACATCACTGACGATTTGTTGGAGACATCAGTAACACTGGCTAATCTCTGGAAAGAAGAGTTCAGCATTTCTGAAAATCTCAAGACCAATGACTTGATTTTTGTGCAATTTTCTAAAGAAGGTGTAGAGCATTTCGCTTTCTTGCGAATTGCCTTGCGGGAAACCTTGACCCACCTCGGTGGGGAAGTTGATAATCCAATCAAGCTGACTCAGAATAACCTGCCTGGATTTGGAACGGGTGCTGACGAGGCCTTGGTGGTCAATCTTCAAAGTCGCAAGTACCATCTCATCGAAAAACGAATCAAGTACAATGGAACTTTCTTGAATTATTTTTCAGATAATCTCCTAGCTGTAGCCCCTAAGATTTCACCAAAGAAATCCATCAAGGAACTGGAAAAAACGGCCCAGAGAATTGCAGAGTCCTTTAACACCGATGATTTTCAATTTCAATCCAAGGTCAAATCAGCGATTTTCAACAATCTTGAAGAAAGCAATGAACTGTCACCTGAAAAATTGGCTAATGACCTTTTTGACAACAATCTGACAGCTCGTTTGAACTTTATTGATCAAGTTAAGGAAGCCGTACCAGAACCAGTCCAGTTTGATGAAATTGATGCCAGTCGTCAGCTCAAGAAATTTGAAAATCAAAAACTCTCCTTGTCAAATGGAATCGAGCTCATCGTTCCCAATAACGTCTATCAAGACGCAGAATCTGTCGAGTTTATCCAAAATGACAATGGAACCTATTCTATCTTAATCAAAAATATCGAGGATATTCAAAGTAAATAATGTTTAAATTTATAAGAAGAGTGCTTGTGCTAGCAGTCTTCCTTTTAGCAGGATACAAAGCTTATCATATCCATCAGGATGTTAAACAAGTCATGACCTACCAACCCATGGTTCGAGAAATCTTGAGCGAAAGAGATACTCCAGCCAATGAAGAGTTGGTGCTCGCCATGATTTATACCGAAACGAAGGGAAAAGAGCGGGATGTCATGCAGTCTAGTGAGTCTGCTAGTGGCGCTACCAATACCATCAATGACGATGCCTCTAGTATTCGCCAAGGGATACAAACACTAACAGATAACCTCTATTTGGCACAGAGCAAAGGAGTAGATGTCTGGACCGCCGTTCAAGCCTATAATTTTGGACCTGCCTATATCGACTTTATCGCTCAAAATGGCAAGGAAAATACTCTGGCATTAGCCAAGCGTTACTCCCGAGAAACGGTCGCTCCAATCCTTGGTAATACTACAGGGAAGACCTACACCTATATTAACCCTATTTCTATCTTTCACGGTGCCGAACTCTATGAAAATGGTGGAAATTATTACTACTCGAGACAGGTTCGCTTTAATCTCTATATCATGAAATTCTTTAATTTCTTCTAAACATCTGGTTTAACCAGGTGTTTTTCACTATAAGTTTTCTTTAAGATTGTTTTATTACCCTAGAAAGGTAAAGGAGGGAATACCCCATGAGAAAGAAATTCTTTCTAACAAGTGCTGCAATATTGTGGGCTGCAACAGCTATGACGAGTGTCCACGCAGCAACAGATGTTCAAAAAGTAATCGATGAAACCTATGTACAACCCGAATATGTCCTAGGTTCTTCTCTATCTGAAGACCAGAAAAATCAAACTCTTAGCAAACTTGGCTATGACGCATCAAAAGACACCAAAGATATCAAAACTATGACACCTGATATCTATTCGAAAATTATGAATGTGGCTAATGATGCTAGTCTACAGCTCTATTCTTCAGCTAAGATTCAAAAGCTAGGAGATAAGTCGCCTCTAGAGGTCAAGATTGAAACGCCTGAAAATATCACCAAGGTGACGCAGGATATGTACCGTAACGCAGCAGTGACGCTGGGAGTGGAGCATGCCAAAATCACAGTTGCAGCTCCTATTCCAGTTACAGGTGAGAGCGCCCTTGCAGGGATTTACTACTCGTTAGAGGCCAATGGTGCTAAAGTACCGCAAGCCAATAAAGACTTGGCCCAAGAGGAGCTAAAAGCCTTATCAGATATCAATGCTGAAAACAAGGACAAGTCAGGCTACGATGCCAATAAACTCAATGTCGCTTTGGCAGATATCAAGGCAGGAATCGCAAAGGCAAAAGAAGCCAAAGGCAATCTGACAGAAGAAGATGTTCGCAAAATTGTAGAAGACACACTAAAAAACTACAAACTCGATCAGGTTATAACAGGAAACCAGGTCAATATCATCATCAATTTTGCACTCAACCTTTCAAAGAGTGACATTTTGAACAATGCTGATTTCACTAAAACCCTAAATGACCTCAAGGAAAGTATTGTTTCCCAAGCTGGAGATAGTTTTAAAAATATCAATCTCAACTTTGATGCCAATAAAGCGCTGGAAGACGGGGGCAACTTCTTTAGCTCCCTTTGGCAAGCCATTGTCAACTTCTTCAAGAGTTTTGGTGCTTAGGTCATTTCATGATATAATAGATGGTAACAGAAATGTTGCCGTCTTTTTTTGTCGGCCGATAGAAAGTGAAGAATATGTTAAAGAAAAATGATATTGTAGAAGTTGAAATTGTTGATTTGACCCATGAAGGGGCAGGAGTTGCCAAGGTAGAAGGCTTGGTCTTTTTTGTAGAGAATGTTCTTCCGACTGAGAAAATTCTTATGCGTGTCCTTAAAGTCAATAAAAAAATTGGCTTTGGGAAAGTTGAAGAATACCTTGTTCAATCACCTCATCGTAACCAAGATTTAGATTTGGCTTACCTGCGTTCAGGAATTGCTGACTTGGGGCATCTTGCCTACCCAGAACAGCTCAAGTTTAAAACCAAGCAAGTCAAAGACAGTCTCTACAAAATTGCTGGCATTAGAGATGTAGAGGTCGCTGAAACGCTGGGTATGGAACATCCAGTCAAGTACCGAAATAAGGCACAGGTGCCCGTTCGTCGAGTGAATGGTGTCTTGGAAACAGGTTTTTTCCGTAAAAATTCGCATGATCTCATGCCACTGGAAGATTTCTTTATCCAAGATCCTATGATTGATGAGGTAGTAGTGGCCCTACGCGACTTGCTCCGTCGTTATGATTTGAAACCTTATGATGAAAAGGAACAGTCTGGCTTGATTCGAAACCTCGTTGTGCGTCGTGGGCACTATTCAGGACAAATCATGGTCATTTTGGTAACCACTCGTCCGAAAGTTTTCCGTGTTGACCAATTGATCGAACAACTAATCAAGCAATTTCCAGAGATTGTCTCTGTCGTGCAAAATATCAACGACCAGAATACCAATGCTATTTTCGGTAAGGACTGGCGAACACTTTATGGTCAAGACTACATTACCGACCAAATGTTGGGAAATGACTTCCAAATATCTGGACCAGCCTTCTATCAGGTCAATACAGAAATGGCTGAGAAACTCTATCAAACAGCCATTGACTTTGCAGAGTTAAAAGGAGATGATGTGGTGATTGATGCTTACTCAGGAATTGGAACGATTGGATTGTCTGTTGCGAAACATGTAAAGGAAGTCTACGGTGTTGAAGTGATTCCAGAAGCCGTGGAGAATAGCCAGAAAAATGCTAGTATAAATGGCATCACTAATGCCCACTATGTATGTGATACAGCTGAAAATGCTATGAAGAATTGGCTCAAGGAAGGTATCCAACCAACCGCTATCCTAGTCGACCCACCAAGAAAAGGCCTCACAGAAAGCTTTATCAAGGCAGGTAGTCAAACAGGAGCAGACCGCATTGCCTATATCTCCTGCAATGTTGCAACCATGGCGCGTGATATCAAACTCTACCAAGAGTTGGGCTATGAATTGAAGAAAATCCAGCCGGTGGATCTATTTCCTCAAACGCACCATATCGAGGTTGTAGGACTGCTGGAGAGAAAGGGATAAAGCCCACCGTTTCAGGGTTTACAAAAGACTTGATATTCGGTTTTTTTTGAATTTTTGAGTGAAGTATAAATCTAACAGTCTAAAGTGATGTAGTAGGATTGGTAGTGGTAAAGTATGAAATTTATTCCCACATACGCAGAGGGGGTGCAAAATGTTCCAGCAGGTAGGGTGTCTGTGGGAATTGTTTTGCACCCCCTTTTTTTGATATCACCAAGATGGTCGATGGAAGTAGGAGTTCAGTAATTGATACAATAGTCTACAATGAAATGCTTTATAACCTAGTATTTCTATATTGAAAGATGTGACATGCTTGATTGCATACATCAAATAGTGGGAAGTATTCAATCGATTTATAAAGTTGAATCAAAATTCTAAAAAACACTTGCAATTTGACGAGTTTGTGATACAATATTGACTATAAGGTTATCGGGAAGATGACCAAGTCAAAAAAGGAGAATAATGATATGCCAGCAATTTCGTTGACCCCAGAACAGTTAAAGTCTGAAGCACAAACTTATACCAATGCTTCTGAACAATTGAAAGATGCCATTAACAAAGTTTCAGGCGCAAATGGTCGTCTTCAAGGACAATGGCAGGGTGCGGCTTTCCAATCTTACTTGGAACAATTCCAACAATTATCAGTAAGCGTAACTCAAATGGAACAACTTCTTGAAAGTATCCATGCACAATTGAATCAATACGCAGATACTGTTGCTGATCGTGACCGTCAGGATGCAACTTCATTTGGTTTGAATTAATCATCGGTGAACGGTGCTTCGAAAGGGGCGTCGTTTTTTGCTAGTTATAAGTGGAAAAGGGAATAATGAATAGTCCTCATAAAGAAAAACGATACTTAAAAATTTTAACTGCAGTAGCATGCGTATCCCTGTTATCAGGTTCTCTTGTTTATTTTGCATTAAAGGATCAGAGCCTTCACTATTCAAGTGAGATCAAGCAAACTGCTAAGGTTCAATATGCGCTTGTGAATGAAGATAAAGGTGCAAGGTTTGAAAATACTGATTATAATTTAGGCTCGGATTTTGTCACTTTAATTAATCAGGATACAGAGAATAACTGGGAGACAACTAATCGTAGCGTGGCTGAAGCAGGATTGAAGTCTGGTCAGTTTGATGCAGTTATTACTCTTCCGTCAGACTTTTCTGAGAAATTGTTGAGCTTAGAGAGTGTTTCTCCAGAAAAAGCCACTGTTTCTTACCAGATTCGCGAAGGGCAAAACGAACAAGCTAATCAGGCTGTCCACAGTCAAGTTAATACAGTCTTACAAGGATTTAACCAACGGGTGGTTCGGATGTATTTTTCGAGCATCATTCGGAATCTTTCAGATGCACAGACGAATGTGAATCAGATGGCATCTACAGAGTTGTCTCAAAATACGTTCATCATTTCAAATATTCAAGCTCCATTTTCGACCCTACCAGATTCATTTAGAAGTACTCAATCCATTGCAAATAGTCTGAAGACGGATAATGAACTCTTTAAGACCCAACAAGAAGCTTTTGTTAAATCAGTCGCAAGCAGCATGGAAGCGAACAACAACTCTTTAGATGTTTCTGGGAAAGCCCTTGAGTCTACAACAAACTCTGTGAATGAGTTTTCAAAAGAAGCTAATACTCGTCTTGAAAAGTCAACCGACCAATATAAGGAGCAATCTGAAAAAGATAAGGCTACCTTGGAAAAACAATGGACAGATGATCAGAAACATTATTTTGACTTGTATAATGCCCTTTACACTGTCGGGAATGCTAAATTAAAAGAATTGCAGTCTTCCGATACGGCAACCGGTTCCTTTATGGCAGATTTCAAGGCTAAGGCGGGGGAGTATAAAACTGCACAAAGTAAGGTCAAGGGGAACTTAGAGGCACAAATCACTTCTTTAGAAAAAGAAGTAGCGGAGCTTAGAGCACTCAGGGAGACCATTGCAGAGACTTATTATGGCTCTAAGGATTTAAGTGATCAGACAGCTACTGATAAAGATATTCGCTCGGCTATTTTGAACTTAATGACGAAGCCAGAAAATCGAAGCAAACTCCCTAAGCAGTATATTGAGGCAATTGCTAGTCACTTACCGATGATTTCATCTGGAGATTTGAGTGCTCTCATTGCTAAATTAGAGCAAGATAAATTGATCTCATCAGATGAGGCTACAACTTATCGTAATGCACTGAAAATTGTGTCTAACTACAGTAGCGAGTTGGGTGGCTCTTTAGGACAAAATACAACCTTTAAGTATCTGTCCTCAGCGGCTACTGTTACTAGTCCAGTGACCTATCCCATTCACCAAACTCTAGAATTTGATCCGTCAACTGGTAGTCAGACAGTCCAATTGAACATCGATGATGCAAAGATGGGGAATCTTGAACTGGAAGGTGTGACGAAAGATTCAATTGAAGCCTCTATCCGTCAACAGTTAAAAGATACAGGCTATCATGTGACAGCTGCAGTATCAGGAAATACAATTCAAGTCACATTTGTCAATGAAAGAACGGCGTCAACTACTCCTGTCGTCTCTTCGGGCTCAGGGGGATCAAGTACTTCAAATGCGGGTGCAAGTGATGCAGCAACATCTACAAATTCCACTTCTACAAGTGAAAGAACGGCAGCAACGCCAACTACTTCATCAGAAGTCAGTCAACCAAGCTATGCGACACTTCCTAAAAAGGTGAGTGTCACGATTAGTGGTCAGATAAAGTGGAATTTATCTGATGATGTGAAAAAGAATTCCTATAACCAAGTAGGTTATAGTTGGACAGATGGAAGTTCAGTTCAAGCTAGTGCTCAATTATCTGTCTTTAATGGTAAGTATGACACTTTGGCTGAGGATTTACCTGCGATTCTGAAAAACTTCCAAAACCTAGACCTTACTGCCCAACAAATCGTTACTTTATTTGCATCACCAGGGGCAAGTTTAGATATCAATCAATTTGCAGGCACGCTATCAAGTGGTACTCTCGTACAAAAGGCTAGTCCAGATTCTGTATATAGTCTCTACAATAATCTAACTGACGATGAACGGGCTTCAGAAATATCGGATGTTTTAGTTACGAAGTATCGACTTGCAGGAGATAATTTATACAAACAGGTAGATCAGCAATTAAAGGATGTGACAGATATTCTAGGTGAAAAAGAGAATCCTAAAGAAGGCACCCTTCATCAAGTGTATCAGTCTCTCCCAGACTCAGATTTGCTTGTTAAGCAAGCTTCTGCCTTAAATACCTGGTATGGGGAAATGCAGAAGGTCTTAGATGAGGCTCATAATCAGTGGAAAGATTCTGAGAAACTTGCTTATGAATCAGTTGTCAATGATCAAAATCCACAACCAGAGAAGATGAATACCTCTAAGCTGGAAGAAGATGTGAAGTCACTTTTGTCTCAATACGATAGCTTACGAGATAGTTCTAAAAAAGCTGCACAAGCTACAGCTGATGGAGCTGCTCAGGTACGAGATATCTCACCACAAATCCAACAGTTAAACGAGACAACAGAGTCGGTTCAAAAGTCTGCAGATGGTGTTCTTTCCAGTCTGAATCAGAGTGTGAAGGAAACAAGTGGTACAGTTGAGAAAAATACCTCTTATGCAGAACAGTTTGGAAAGGTGCTTGCCAATGCGAAAAGTGGAGGTGCTGATAACAAGCAAGTGTTTAATTTCTTATCCGATCCAATTACTACAAAAGTTACAGAAGGTAAGACACAGGCAGCTAGTCACATTTCCATCATCCCCTATTATATGACCTTGTTGTTATCGGTTATTTCTTTTGTGATAGCTATGACGATCGGACGCTTTGTTAAAGATAGACAGGAAAGGGAAGAAACTGATCTTTTGACAACGAAAAAGTGGGACTTGAAACTTCAAAGTTTCTTACCGACAATCATAACAGTTGCTGTTGGTTCGATTTTGTTTTCAGGAGTTACAATAGGAGTAGCAACAGCAGCCAATGGATTCTTATGGTTCATTTATAGCTTTATGTTAATGGCAAGTTTGATTTTGATGCTATCTTACGGCTTGAAGAAAGCTCCGTATCCGACTTATATTGTATCCGCATCCCTCTTAGGTTTTTATCTCCTACTAACTCCTATTTTGGGAGTAGCAACTCAATCAGGAAGTTTCCTTAATTTCTTATATCGAATGTCTCCGTTACAAAATATTGAAAATGGCTTTAGTTATCTCTTGGTTGGTGGTAGCTTAAGCATTGTAACGATTCTTCTACTCTTATTATTTGTAGGAATCGGAGTTAGTCTTAATCTCTTTACAAGAAAGAAATAATCAAGGTAAGGATCCGTAAGGATCCTTTTTGTCTTCTTGTGAGATGGTGTGATTTGTAGTATAATAAAGCTATCTTTACCAAGTGGGGGAGGAGATTTATGAAGAAGGTTCAAGTCATTTTTAGTCTATTATTGTTGTGTCTTTTTCTTAACTCAGGTGATGTCCGAGCAGATGATGGAAGTTTTGAAATTAATAATCAAACCATCTATGATCAAGGGAACAGTCCTCAGACTACTAAGTCTAAGAATATTCCTGAATTATTTTTAGAAGATAGTGTGAAGAAAGAAAAACAGCTACAAAAAGCACAGCAAGAGAATATTCATCAAGCGCAGTCCTCTCTTTTTACCGGGACTAAAGATACGAATAGTTTTCAGAGTCAGGATAAGGTGACGCGTGGCTTGTTTCAAGCAGATTATAGAGCAGATGAAACAATTTTGACTGGAGAGAGCACCTCTAACACTTCGCTACCTACTTGGCTATCTATTTTGGGATTTGGGATAGGTCTACTTGGAGTGACCTATCTAGGTGTTTGGCTAGGTAGGAAGTACTCAAAAGTGCTTCGTTTTAAGAAGGAGAGTGTGTGATGAAGATAATTACGGTTGGTATAAAATGGAGAGAGCAAATATATGATTTGAAACTTCCAACACAGGTTTCATTCAAGAGAGTAAAAGAGCTGATATGTGAGTCATTTTCAATGATGAACCAAGAGCTACCAAGTCACTTTGATCTTCAAGTGACTAATAAATCAATTGTCTTTTATGATGATGACCAGATAGCGGACTTTCCTTTAGGAAACGGAGATCAATTAGAAATTGTAGGGAGAAAGAAATGAAAGTACAAGAGACAAGTATCCAATCCAAGTGGTCGAAAGAGGCTGGTGAACTAGAGATTAAGTTATCCGCTAATCAATTTCAACTGAATCGGATGAAGCAGTATCGATTCTTTTTAGAAAGCACGGCACATTTAGCTCAAGGAGCAGTGAAAGAAGAGGCAGAAGAGGTCGTCCGTCTTTCTTACCAAATTCCAGCAGGTTATCAGTCGATTCGAGAAGCTGTTGAAAATAAAGAAATCTTAGAGCGCCTTCATCTTTTTCAAAAGTTACAATTCTTAAAAGAAGCTGTCGATCAGCCTATGAAACCCTTTATTCACCCAGATAATCTGTTTGTAAGCGGGGAAAGTGTCCTTTTAGGACATAGAGGGATGACAGATAGTGTTGTTCCTTTTTCACTCATGAAAGAGGACTTGTTAAAGCAATATAAGGCTTTAGCTGTGTTCATTTTACAACCTAAGCTCAACTTTGAAGAGTTAATTGATAGTCTTATGACGGTAAAAAATGCTTTTGCGGAAACTCTTTTTAAAGCGGAGACTTTTGATGAAGTAGACCATCTCATTAGTGAGCAGGTTCGTATCCAAGAAGAGAAGCGTCAAAAGGAAAAACTGTTTGTCTCGAAAAGGAACTATCAATTGTTTAAATGGGGTTCTTTAGGACTCGCAATTGTAACAGTTGCGATGGGGATTGCAACAGGTATTTATGCTTTTTATGTGGTGCCTAAGCAGGATAAAATCATTCAGGCTGAGACGAGTTACATTGCTAAGGATTATACGGCAGTGGTAGAAGGTCTTAAGTCAGAAGCTCCAAATAGTCTTCCAAAGGGAGTCCAGTATACACTTGCGGCTAGCTCGTTAGAGTTAGACAATCTGACTCAAGAACAAAAGGAAGCTGTATCTAGAAACTTGTCACAGAAATCTAGTGAGAATACTCTTTCTTATTGGATCTATATCGGCCGTGGGGAACTTGAAAAAGCACTTGATATTGCTCAAAATATTGGGGACATTCAGTATATCCTTCATGCTTATACGAAGCTCTATGATCAGGTCAATACAGACAGTACGATGAGAGGAGCGAAAAAGCGAGAACTCCTTGAAAAGTATCAAAAAGAAATTGATAAGTTACAGGAACAATTAAACGGAAGTTCAAAGGCAAATATTACATCAAAGGAGACTAAAAATGGCAACTAAGGGCAAACAAGCGACTTGGAGTCAAAAGCTGTCAGATGAAGAGGTTCTTTGGCATGTGTTTTCGTTTAAAGAATGCTTTGAGTACAAAGAGTTGACCGAAAGGGCCTCCTCAATCAATATTGGAGAAAGTCATATCTCAATTACTGAAAGTGGTCTTGAAAAGGACGGAATCCCTTGGGCTGGTCAGGAGGAGGAAAGTCTGGTAGCCATTCCACATGAACAGATTCAGATCCATTCCTTTACCTATCCTAAGCAGGACTTACTCTTTTCTAAGGAGAAGAAAGCAGATGTTTGCCTTGAAAGTCAAGCTCTCCTTTACCTGAAGGTTAAGGAGAATACCTATCATCTCTCTGGATCATCTAATGGAGCTAAGGTTTATCTAAATGGACAAATTCTAGAGGAAGTTGATGCCTCTATTCAGGTAGGGGATGTTTTGGTGGTGGACTGCTTTCTTTTCTCATTTCGAGAACATCAGATCCATTTCCTGCCCTTGAGCGGACAGTACACTATCCAATCTGATCATTTGTTTGAAGAACCTTATCAAGCTGAGTTCCCACATGAGTTTCCTAATTATCGTAGAAGTCCACGCATTTATCTAAAAGAGCCTGAGGACAAGGTGGAAATCAATTCACCAGCGCCAGAAGAAAAACTTAGACGTGGTGAGCTATGGCGTGCGATCGTACCGCCTGTTGGAATGGTGGTGATTAGCGGAGCCTCTAGTGTCTTTATGCAGGGGAATGCCCTGCTTATGATGGGAATGGCCAGTGCCAGTCTCTTGACGGCTGGATTTTCAGTATCGAGCTATTTTACCAACAAAAAGGAAGTCAAAGAGAAGAATCAGAAAAGAAACGATGATTATCAAGAGTATCTCTTAGAGACAGGAAGCCAATTGAGTCGTCTAAAGGCGAAACAAAAGAAAGCCTTGACATATAATTTTCCATCGGTTGATGAATTAGTGGATTTAGTAGAAAGTTACAACCCACGGATTTATGAGAAGATGGTGACAAATGATGACTTTCTAAAGGTTCATTTGGGAACTGGAGCGATTGATTCTAGTTATTCCTTACGTTTTCAACCAACCAATCGCAAGGAAGACTGGAGCCGCTTTGTCGAGAAAAAACTGGTACAACCTCATATAAAATTAGAGGATGCGCCTATTGTTCTCTCTCTACGTGATCAGGCTTTGGGATTAGCGGGAGCAACTCCTGTCTTACGAGTAGCAGTTCAAACACTATTGTTTCAGATTGCGGCGCTCCACTCCTACCATGATGTAGAGTTTGTGACCTTGGTCTCCCAAGAGGAATACGAGAATCACTGGCGAGAATGGCGCTGGTTGCCTCATGCGCAAATGCGGAGTCTCAATCTACGGGGACTTATTCACGATGACCAGACCAGGGACATGGTCTTGACCTCTTTTTACCAGATGTTAGTCAAGCGTCGTCAGGTTGTTCGGGAACAAAAGCAGGAGCAAATCTTCTCGCCGCACTATGTCTTGACGATTTTGGATGAGTCATGGCTGTCAGGACATGGGCTCAATGAATTTCTGGCAGAGGATATGACCCAGTATGGGGTGACGGTTATCTGGGGTAAGGAAAGTCTCAATATGTTGCCTGAGACGGTGACGGCAGTGGTTGATTACCAAAATGGAGAGACAGCCAAGCTCGTCAATAATCATCATATCTATGTCAACCAAGACTTTAAGCCTAATCGTCTGCCTCAAAATGGAAAACTTGAAGAAGCGATTTACCGTTTGGCCAATCTCAATCATATCGAAGTGGAGAAAAACTCGATTCCAGATACGATTTCCTTTATGGAACTCTACGGTGTTAAGCAGGTCGAGGAATTGGATGTGGAGAAACGCTGGCAGGCGGCGGATGCATCTAAGTCTCTCGCTGTACCTCTAGGTGTTCGAGGGAAGGATGATATTGTGCTGCTCAACCTTCATGAGCGTGCCCATGGTCCACACGGACTAGTTGCAGGGACTACCGGCTCTGGTAAGTCCGAGATTGTGCAGAGCTATATTCTGTCTCTAGCTGTTAACTTTGCGCCAGAAGATGTTGGATTTCTTCCGATTGACTTCAAAGGGGGAGGAATGGCCAATCTCTTTGCCAAACTGCCTCACTTGATGGGGGCTATTACTAACTTGGATGGAGCTGGGACGGCTCGTGCGCTGAAGAGTATTCGTGCGGAACTTCAAAAGCGTCAGCGTCTCTTTGGGAAATTCGGCGTCAACCATATCAATGGCTATACCAAGCTCTATAAAAAAGGGAAGGCACTTAGCGATCCAGAGGAGAAAAAGACCTATCCGACAGAGCCTTTACCTCATCTTTTCCTGATCTCAGATGAGTTTGCGGAGTTGAAGCAAAATGAACCAGAGTTTATGGCAGAACTCGTCTCCACGGCACGTATCGGACGTTCCCTAGGGGTTCACCTGATCCTTGCGACTCAAAAGCCATCTGGAGTGGTAGATGAGCAGATCTGGTCTAATTCTCGCTTTAAGCTGGCACTCAAGGTTGCCGATCCTTCAGACTCAAATGAGATTATCAAAACTCCAGATGCGGCTAGTATCACTCAGCCTGGTCGTGCTTATCTTCAGGTCGGAAACAATGAAATCTATGAACTCTTCCAGTCAGCATGGAGTGGAGCGGATTATCAGCCTTATAGTGATGAAGGTAATCAAGTAGATGAACGGATTTGGTTAGTGAATCAACTAGGGCAGAGCGAACTCTTGATTGACGGAAATGATGGAGATTACTCGGTTGAAGAGACACAAGAGCAGGAGACAGAGCTTGAAGCTGTGATTGATTATATCAATAAGGAAACGGAGCGTCTGCAAGTCATCCTCCCTGAAAAGCCATGGTTACCACCTCTTGGAGAGGAGCTAGTAGGAGCGGCAATTGACCATCAAGCAGAGTGGACAACCCCACGTCAACTCTCCATTCCACTAGGCATGCTGGATCTGCCAAGTGCTCAAAAGCAGGAGGTCTACCACTTTGATATTGAGGAGTTGGGCAATACCGTCTTATATGGGTCCCCAGGCTTTGGAAAATCAACAGCTCTTCAAACTATCCTCATGAATCTGGCTCGTAGAAATACGCCTGAGCAAGTTCAGTTTAACCTTTTTGATTTTGGGACGAATGGTCTCTTACCAATTAGAGGGTTGCCACATGTGGCGGATCTGGTTCGACTAGATGAGGAAGAAAAGCTCCTCAAGTATCTGAAACGTCTGGATAGTCTTATGAAAGAGCGGAAAGCCCTCTTTACAGAGGTTGGCGTGTCTAGTCTGTCACAGTATGAGCAAAAGACAGGTCAAGCACTCCCTGTTCTTCTCAACATCTTTGATGGCTATGACTCAGTACGGGAAAGCCCATTAGAGGAGATAATCGAGTCAGCTGTCAACCAGCTCCTACGTGAAGGAGCTAGTCTGGGTATTTATACTCTGATAACCGTACTCAGCGCTAGTAGCTTGCGTTTACGGATGAGCTCGACGATTCCCAATGCTTTGTGCTTTTACTTAGTAGAAGAAGGAGCGCTTCGGACGGTTATGGGACGTGATGCCCTGCCAGGCCAGGAAATTGTCGGCCGTGCTCAGGTGACACAGGAAGAAGTTCTAGAGTTACAAGTCTATCTGCCGATAGAAGGAAAAGACGATATCGACCGTCTTTCTCACTTAACAGCAGAAATCCAATCGATGAATCAGGACTGGCAAGGCTTACGTCCAGAAGCAGTACCTATGTTGCCAAGTAAGATTTCTACGAGTTTCTTTGAAGATCACGAGGAAGTTCAGGATATGTGGCAAAGAGGCGAGTTGCCAATTGGTTTTGACAAAGAAAGTACACACCCGGTTGGCTTTGTGCCAAAACGAGACGGCTACTTTGAGCTTCTCTATGATACCATGCAACAGCTAGAATATGGCGAAGCAGCGCTTCTGACAGGCTTAGAAAAAGTGCCTAGTCACATTAAAAAGTTCTTGGTGGATCCAACAGGAAACTACCATCAGTCGGAAGGGCTGTTTGACGAAGTATTTGTGGGCGAGGAGATCCCTGGTTTCTTTATGGATATGCAGTCTGAAGTGGATGCGCGCACGCCAGCTGATTTGGATTATCCTATCTACATCTTGATTCCAGAAGCACAAGCCCTCAGCAAGCTTATGAATCTTAAGATGACAGAAGATGCCTTTAAGGCTCTCCTGCACAAAGGAGGGACAGTTGGGCTCCACTTCATCTTTATGGGTGAGCTTCGTCAGATCGTTAACGGCTATATGGAAGTGGATAAGATTCTGAAGGTCAATGTGCCTGCAGGCTGTATCGGTATTCGTTTCCAAGACCAGAATGTTGTATCTATCAAGAGTAGCTTCACAGAATCGGTTGTTGGAGTGGATGAGTACAACTATTTCACCAGCCGAGAAGGCTATCGTATTAAGCTTATCAGTGAATAAAAGCGAGTCATTTGACTTGCTTTTATTTCCCAATCCTTATGGTAAAACATTGGAATTTTTGATATAATTAGAGAAAAAGTGGAGAAGTTTATGTATGGGACGATACGATAGTGCTATTGCGAATTGTCATGCACAAATCCGTTGGATTCGTTTGGATATACGTACTTATGAGAATAAGATAAGACGGTTGAAATCTGCGAATGATTGTATCCAGAGTCAGATGGATGTTGTTAGTAAAAACAAGACTTCTGCGAGTGATTTGAATAAGCACTCTACAACTGATTTTCAAGGGACTTGTCGGGAAGATTTTAATAAAACGTTAGCAGGAATTTCCGATGCGATTACAACTTGGTTGACAGATACAGAAATGAATCGTAGAGGCCTTAACTAGCTTGAAGCAGAGTGTGGATCGTCTCCATTCCTCCATTGTCCGGGATATGGATGCGACGAATAAATATTATACGGAAATTTCTGACTTGATCTCACTGAAAGCTCCCAGTAAGGATAAGTTGAGTCGGGCTATTGAGGCGTCGAAACAGTCGCTTTCAGAGACGGAGAAGCGCCTGGCTGCCTTCAATGACAAGCAGGCCACAAGTGAGTTAGATGAGATTTTAAACAATCAAAATAAGGGCTTAACGAAGTTGAGTGGGACGGTTACCATGGCCAGCCCTTATCGTAATCCTGAAGCGCTAGCTATCTATCGTAATCCTCATTTCAAGAAGGCGGTAAACCGTTATCACCAGAAAGTGGATAGTCTAGCAAGGGCTTACTTCCAGAAGAATCATCCAGGCGTTGCATTTGACAAGGACAAGGCAGGGATTGAGGAATTGCAGGCTCTTGCGAGGGAGGTGACTAAGAAGGCGGAGTATGGAGGGGAAGGAAAAAATCAAACTTACACGTTAGAGGAAGCCGTGAAAGATTTCGCTGAAGGCTTGACGCCAAGCGAATTTTCTAAAGAAACTATAGGAGCTTTTTTGGATCATGTTAAAGGGAAAGTTATTGAGGAATCTAAAAATATAGGTCGTTCACTGGCGGCGACTTTGCAACCGCGTGATGCTGCAGGAAGATTTATAAAAGATAGTTCAAAAATGAGAAATTGGCTAACTAGCACGCTGAAAAAAAATACCGAATTCTACCAGTAAAGTTCTTGGAAATGTTGCTAAATGGGGTGGAAGAGGACTTGTTGGTCTAGGAATGTGGTCAGAAGGAAGTGAGCATTATAAAGAATACCATAATGTTGGTAGAGCAGTTAGTTATGGCTTAACGGCTGGAACAGCTGGCTGGGTAGCCGGTCTTGCTGTGGATTCAGCTTTGGCTGGAGCAGCTACAGGTTTACTTCCAATTGTAGTTGGTGTAGGAGCAGCTGTTGTAGTTGGTTCTGCTGTTTCTGTAGGTGTAAAAGCTCTGTATAAAAATGTGAAACCATTTAGAGCTGTAGTTGATGGTGCAGGAGATCTTTTAAACGGAATAGGAAAAGGAATATCTAATATCGGAAAATCATTTAGCAATCCACTTAAAGCAATTAAAGGAGTTTTTGGATAATGGAAAAAAAAGATAAATATGTAGCCCGTGTAGTAGGTAGACTAGACAATCGTTATTATTTAATAGAAGTCCATAACCGTCTTTATGTAATAGATTATTTTAATCCAAATGACATCCGAAATTATTTGTGGGGATTTTTTCCAAAACATTTTTCAAGTTATAATATTTATGATGTTACAGATAGATCAGATAGATATAAAATTAAGCCTAATCCAAAATGGTTATCTGTTTTTAAAAGTATCAATGCTAGTAGTTTTATCAGTTTAGTGGTAGCATTGTGGTTATTGTTCTTTCCACCTACTTTTGCTCATAATGATAAAATCCCTCAGTTTTGGCTTCCGATTTTAGTTGTATTTGTTGTAGGTCTGCTACTGATTATTACTTTTTTAAATTTAGGCTTGGATAAAAGCATTGACCTTGAACAATTAGACCATAAAATAATAAGCCCTACTACAGTAATTAAATCTGAGAAAACATATTTACCTGAAAAATTAGCAAAATTTATTTTCTTTGTTTTAGGATTATCTGCTTGCTTTATAGTCGGAATACTCACATCAAATTATTTTACATTATTCTTCTTCACTTTTGTTGGGGGATATGCTTTGATATTGTACCCTTATTTTATAGAAATAATACTAAACAAATATAAGTTTCAAATTAAAAATACACAGGAGGCATAAAATGTTATTACCATTAGGAAGTATTGTTTACCTAGCAGATGGTAACCAGAAAGTTGTGATTATTGGTCGTGGAATGATTGTTAATCAGGAGGGAACAGATGTTGTTTTTGACTATACAGGCTCTGTTTTTCCAGACGGTCTCAATCCAGAAGAGATTTATTATTTTAACGAAGAAGATATTGACGAAGTCATATTTGAAGGTTACCGTAATGATGAGGAAGAACGCTATGCAAAGCTTTATCTACAGTGGTTGGAGGAAAACAAGGAGAAAGTGGTAAAAGGAAGAACGAAATAGTATCATTTTTATACTATTATTTTTACCAGAGTAGCTTTACAGAGTCCGTTGTCGGAGTGGATGAGTACAACTACTTCACCAGCCGAGAAGGCTATCGTATTAAGCTTATCAGCGAATAAAAGCGAGTCATTTGACTTGCTTTTATTTTTCATTCCTTATGGTAAAACATCAAAATTTTTGATATAATTCTATTAACTGTAAGATTTAGTCAAAAGAGGTATAAAGATGAGTGATTTTGAAGAAAAGCGGCTTGCTAGTAATGCTTATAATCGAGCGCAAGCGAGTCGCTATGAAAGTTTGGCGAATCAGTACCAGAAAGCATACGATAAGAAAAAAGCAGAGATTGAGAAGTTAGAATCTGCTAGAAAAGAACTTTCTAAGCAAATTCAATCCTATAGTGAGTTCCGCAATGCAGTTTCTCAATACTCTACAACTATTTCTACAGATACCTTTAAAGGGACAAGACGCGATACATTTGATAAGACTTTATCGAAAATTGCGACGACGATGAATACGCATCAAAATGAGCATGAAATGAATTTGGCGAAGTTGGATGCAGAGATCGCAAAGCGAAAATTGGAGCTAGGCGATTTAGGTGGTGCTATTGGAAGTGCTTGGAATGCGGTTGAAAGCTTCTTGGCAGCTATTTTTTAGGGAGTAGGATAGATGGATAAAATAGGAATCAGTTCAGCTTCTTGGCAACGTGTTGTTACCTCAGCACGGACTAAGGTCGCATCTGTATCAGACATTCAAGTGACAAAGATTGGAAAAACTACCTTGAATCGGATGAAATCTTTTGAGACCCTTCAAGAACAAGCGAAAAAAATTCTGAGTGATTATAAGGATTTTGAAATGGAGCGTACTTCTCAAATGATTACGGTTGGTGAGAAGATTGTGGCTGATGATAAAGCTATGGCCGGTCAGTTTGATAAGAATACAGCCAATGTGAGGTTTAAGTAATGGTTCAATACGATAAGAATAAGATTTTTACAAGTATTATTACTAGCCGTACGAGAGAGACATTCGAAGTAGATGATACTTTGATTCAACTTGGTCAACAATTAGGAATGCGTCCGCAGATTTTGAAGGGACTCTATAAGGCTCTGAGAAAACTGGAGGATATCTATGAGTATGTGCCAAGTTTCGGTGCAACTTTTACTTGTCATTTTGATTATGAGAACCAGGAAGCTCAGATCCATTATAATCAACTAGATCAACTATTTTCCATCACGGATTTACAGGATTTTATGGGGATTGTGGACAGTGTCTACAGTCCTATTTATCCTTTAGGTTCTGTTGTTGAGCTAGATTTGGAGCTTTTACCAGAGGAACTCCAGAAAAGCTTAGCGGAGGGGCCAGGACCACTCGTTACGATTTCAGGCCGTAAGATGCCTCTTCAAGAAGGATTTGATGACTATGTGGTAGACTACTTGGCTCGCATCTGGCCCTTGGGTGAGATGCCTGGAATGGATGCTTTTTTCGTAAGTAACATGATGATTGAGCG
>NZ_JANCPQ010000020.1:0-585 GCF_024295825.1 Streptococcus sp. CF10-1
CACAATGGGCGCAAGCCTGATGCAGCGACGCCGCGTGAGGGATGACGGCCTTCGGGTTGTAAACCTCTGTTAGCAGGGAAGAAGAGAGATTGACGGTACCTGCAGAGAAAGCGCCGGCTAACTACGTGCCAGCAGCCGCGGTAATACGTAGGGCGCGAGCGTTGTCCGGAATTATTGGGCGTAAAGAGCTTGTAGGCGGTTTGTCGCGTCTGCTGTGAAAGGCCGGGGCTTAACCCCGTGTATTGCAGTGGGTACGGGCAGACTAGAGTGCAGTAGGGGAGACTGGAATTCCTGGTGTAGCGGTGGAATGCGCAGATATCAGGAGGAACACCGATGGCGAAGGCAGGTCTCTGGGCTGTAACTGACGCTGAGAAGCGAAAGCATGGGGAGCGAACAGGATTAGATACCCTGGTAGTCCATGCCGTAAACGTTGGGCACTAGGTGTGGGGGACATTCCACGTTTTCCGCGCCGTAGCTAACGCATTAAGTGCCCCGCCTGGGGAGTACGGCCGCAAGGCTAAAACTCAAAGAAATTGACGGGGGCCCGCACAAGCGGCGGAGCATGCGGATTAATTCGATGCAACG
>NZ_JANCPQ010000021.1:0-556 GCF_024295825.1 Streptococcus sp. CF10-1
GACGACTGGGAAAGTCAGTTTACAGAGGATGTTTTACGTGCGACTCAGCTCTCCCAGCAACAAGTCTCGACTGCCTTTATGCGCAGTGAGGATTTTGTTCGGTATTATGAGCCGTATTTAAACACGGAGGAAGGCTAATGGGATTTTATGTCGATATTGCGGAACTTCAGAAAGCCCAAGAGGCCTATATGAAGATGGTCGCAACTGCTCAGAGTCAGTTGGATACTGCTAAAAATGGGATGAATGCCATCATCACCAGTAATTCCATGCATGGAGAAGTTGGGAAATCGATTACGAATGAAATCAATAATGTTCATAACCCCGTGATTGTTGGCTTAAAGAATGGCTTAGAATTTCTAGGTTCTGAGTTTTCCAAGACGATCACGGATTTTCAGAATCTTGTTGGCGAAACCTCTGCAACGGCAGTTTTAGCAGAAGAAACTTTGGATGATGCGGTCAAGAAGCTAAATGAAGCCGATGAGAAACACAAGGTGATGGATACCAATTTCAAGAGTATCTATGATGGTATTTCGAGTCTCTATCACCTGAGTGCTCC
>NZ_JANCPQ010000022.1:0-523 GCF_024295825.1 Streptococcus sp. CF10-1
CAGACAGCAGCCCAGTTGGCAAATTTTGACATGGAAGACAAAGTTAAATCTGTGAAAACTTTACTTTCAGATGCTAAGGAAGATATTCAAAACATGATAAAAGAAACAAGACAGACAGCCTTTGACATGGTTGGATATTTGTCAAGTTTAGAGGTTACAAATCTACTTTCTGGTTTTGATACAACAAGCTTTTGGGATGAAGGCGTTGCGAGTGACACGAAGACTGCAGCAACATCCTTCCTGACACAAATCGAGCAATTGGGGGAAAGCTTGGTTAAAGCTAGTGGTTCCTTTGAGACCATAGATACAGATAGTGCTGAAGATTTTAATAATCTATTGGCGGATGTAAAACAAACATGGAGGGGAAAAAATGTTAGTCCTAACGGATGAGGATACCTTAATTACAAGAGAGCAACTCGATAGAGGCTTCAAAGAAAGAATGAAGGAACAAGAACGCCAAGCAGTCAGGGCCTTGGTAACTGCAAAAGAGTTGTCAATCCTTGCTAAAGGAACTGAGTTAACT